>JAIYBI010000110.1 GCA_027488595.1 Opitutaceae bacterium
GAGGCCCCGTCAAGGGCCTCGGCGGTCGCGAGTCAGTTCGGGTAAAAGAAAATCTTACTCGATGATGTCGGTGATACGGCCGGCGCCGATGGTGCGACCACCTTCGCGGATAGCGAAGCGCTGGGTCTTCTCCATGGCGATAGGAACGATGAGGTCGATCTCGACGGTGATGTTGTCACCAGGCATGATCATCTCTACGCCCTTGGGCAGGTTGACGATGCCAGTAACGTCCGTGGTGCGGAAGTAGAACTGGGGACGATAACCATTGAAGAACGGGGTATGACGGCCGCCCTCTTCTTTAGAGAGAACGTAGATCTCGGCGGTGGCCTTCTTGTGCGGGGTGATGGTCTTCTTCGCGGCAAGAACCTGGCCACGCTCGATACCTTCTTTGTCAATACCACGGAGGAGGATGCCGACGTTGTCGCCAGCCATGCCGGAGTCGAGCAGCTTACGGAACATCTCGATACCGGTAACGACGGTCTCCTTGGTGTCGCGGAGGCCAACGATCTCAACGGTATCGTTCACCTTGACGATGCCGCGCTCGATCTTGCCGGTGGCGACGGTGCCGCGGCCGGTGATGGAGAACACGTCTTCGACGGACATCAGGAAGGGCTTGTCGGTCTCGCGAACGGGCTCGGGGATTTCGGCATCAATGGCGTTCATCAGATCGCTGATGGCCTTGTTACCCTCGGGCTTGTCCTCAAGGGCGGCGGTGGCGGAACCACGGATGATCACGGCCTTGTCGCCATCGAATTGATACTTGGAGAGGAGCTCGCGGATTTCCATCTCGACGAGGTCGAGGAGCTCGGGGTCGTCAATGAGGTCCACCTTGTTGAGCCAGACAACGATCTTGGGCACGCCGACCTGACGGGCGAGGAGGATGTGCTCGCGGGTCTGGGGCATCGGGCCGTCGGCAGCGGAGACGACGAGGATCGCGCCGTCCATCTGGGCGGCACCAGTGATCATGTTCTTAACGAAGTCGGCGTGGCCGGGGCAGTCAACGTGCGCATAGTGGCGCTTGTCGGACTCATACTCCACGTGAGCGACGGAGATGGTGACGGTCTTGGTCGCGTCACGCACGGTGCCGCCCTTGGCGATATCGGCATAGGCTTTCACCTCGGCCAATCCCTTGCGGGCCTGGACCGCGAGGATGGAGGCGGTGGTGGTGGTCTTTCCGTGGTCGACGTGGCCGATGGTGCCGACGTTGACGTGGGGTTTCTTGCGCTCGAATGTGCTTTTAGCCATGTGAGTTAGTGACGTTGATGTTTATGTGGATTGGGAAAATCCGATTTTTGACCTGGAGCCCAGAACCAGATTCGAACTGGCGACCTCGCCCTTACCAAGGGCGTGCTCTACCAACTGAGCTATCTGGGCGAACCGGAAGGTGGTCAAAAAACGAAAAGGGCGCGAATCGTCTTGCGCCGGTTTTGCTCCGTCAACCGAAAACTTGATGAATCTTTCAGATTTTTAAGGGCCCACCAAAATCCGATAGATTCCGGGCCGCAGATTCACCTTCAACAGGAGCTCGTCTGTCACAAAAGCCCGTATCCTCCGGTCCGTTTCGTCTGACCCGGAGCCCGCAATGACGGAGGGTCGGGCAACCATGCCGGCAGGCGTCACCAGCAAGCTCAACTCCATCGGACGCCAGCTTGCCGAGTCGGAACCCGGCAGGTTGCCTACGTCCACCGCCAAGGCGGGTCCGGTATCATCGCCGTCGTAAATCTCAAACCTTGCGGCTCGTGC
Source organism: Opitutaceae bacterium (assembly GCA_027488595.1). Taxonomy (GTDB): domain Bacteria; phylum Verrucomicrobiota; class Verrucomicrobiia; order Opitutales; family Opitutaceae; genus IMCC26134_A. The sequence continues at coordinate 1,744 of JAIYBI010000110.1, forward strand.
CTTAAGCCGGGGCTCCGCCGACGCGCCTTCCGTGCGGCTCAAGCCCTCAAATTCACGTGGTTCTGTCACTCTTTCCATCGCCTCCAAAGCGGAGCCCGGAGGCTTTGGCGAAAGCACCTCCCCGCTGGCACCCCGCTCCGAGAAGCTAAAGACTGGCGGGAAGAGTTCCCCGACCCTTCCTCCCGATTGTTCTCCAATTGATTCGGGAGTGGCACCTGCCGAACGTTCGCCACCCGGCATAAACAGCGGAGTCGGGTCAAGGAGCTCCAATCGGTCTCTGGTTCCATCAGCGCGGGAGATCAGATCCAGTCGGACAACCGCCAGCTCCGGTCTTCCCGAGCCAGCGAACGCGCCTGCCGCCGGAGCGTTCACTCTGACCGATGCAGCCATCGCCGCCAAACCGGCCATCGTCAGACAAAAGCCCGCGAAGGACGAGAAGCCACTTCGCCTCCGGAGAGTCTTTGAAGGGGCCGCGGAGGCGCCATGCTCTTGTCTCAAAGCCCACCCCCCGCCGGTTTCTCCGTGGCAAACAGAACTCCCGCAAACCCTGCATCCGCCGCCATGGAGTAAATTTCCGCCAAATCCCTCGAGGGTAACGCGGCCGAGGCCTGCACCAGGAGGCGCCGCCTTCCTTTCTTCGCGTCCTGCGACTTCAGCCACGACGACAACGCCTTGAAATCGAGCACCTGTCCCTCAACGAGCGCGGTTCCCGAGGCGGGAACTGCAATCACCACCTCGGCCGCAAAAGCAGCCGTTCCTGCGGCCCCCGCCGCCGGCAGCGAGAAATCCAGCCCCAGCCCGGGTGAGAGCACAAACCGCGAACCGAACAGGCCGAAGAATACGGCTAACAAGCCGATGTTCACGTAGAACAATGTCGCGCCGCCGCGCGGGGTCTCACGCAGACGTGAGGCCAGCTCCAGGGGCCGGGTGATCACTGCGCCGCCCCTCCGTTCCCCAACACCTTTCCCGCGTCTTGCTCCTTGGTCCCGCCGCCCGTCGGAGCCTGCTCGTTGTATTCAATCAGCAGATACCGCATGATCTCGTTGCCGGCCCACTCGACGTCCCGCACAATGGCTCTCACCCGGCCCGACAACAGGTGATGCCCCAGATGAGCCGGTATGGCCAAAGCCAGCGCGGTGCCGGCAGTGATCAAAGCCTGCCACATGCCGGTGGAAAGCGCCTGCGCCGTGGCATACTGACCACCTTCCATGAAGGCACGAAACGTCGTGGCCATGCCCAGCACCGTCCCCAATAATCCGACCATCGGGGCGACCTGCGCGATCGCGGCCAGCGCGCCCAGGCGCCTCTCGAGGGCAGGAAGCTCGACAATGGCCGCGTCCTGCACCGCGTAACGCATCCTCGCCTCGTCCTCGCCGGCATGCAGCAGGGCCGCCTTCACGACCGCGGCCACCGGACCCGGTGCCTCTTCGCACACCGTGACCGCCTCCACCATGCGCCGCTGGGCGAGGATGTTCTTGATGCCGTTGATAAACTCGGTGGATCGAATCTGCCCCCGGTGCAGATAAAGCAGGCGCTCGACGAAGAGCACGAGCGACAGCGCACCGAGCACCATCAGCACCCACATGACAGGTCCGCCGCGGGCCAATAAACTGAGATTGGTGAATTCCATGATTTAGTATTTAAAAAATAGATACATTAACGTGTCGGAGCGACGATCGGCGCTTCCAGCCGCGCCCGGGCAATGGCAAGCCCCGGCAACCCCTTCGAAATCACCAAGCGGTAGAGGTCGCCCGCCTCATCGCGCCGCCCCGCCTCCTCGTGGAGACCGGCCATGCGCACCAAGAGCCGGCCAATCCAATACCGACCGCGCGCGCCGAGTCGTTCCGCCACGGCGGGCTCCAGCAGGATCCCTTGCGCGACCGGCCACCAGACCGCCAGCGCCGCCTGCGGATCACGGGCGGCCAGCATGTCGCCGAGCTTGAATCCCGCCTCAGCCCGCATGTCCACCGGCGCACTGGCCAGGTCACGCAGGCGCTCCAGAATAGTCACTGCACTTTCAAAATGGGAGGCATCCTGCGCAGCCTGCGCCCGATGACAGTCCGCAAGCGCCATTTGAGCGGCCAGCAATTCGTTTTGATCAGGATGTTGCGCAAAGCGATTTACCAACAACTCGTAGATTTGCTGAGCGACCGGAAACTGGTTTAGCCGCCGCAGTAGATCCCCCTGTTTCATGCGCGCAGCAAAAACCAACTTCCCTTCTCCATACTTCTTAACCAATTCCTCAAGAAGAACATACGCCTGCTGAAACGCTGCGTTATCATCCCGACGCTCCGCCAGCAATGCCGCTTGGTAAAGGGCGTAGGGTGCATATTCATGGGTGCTGAAGTCCTTGGCAAACTGAGTGAGCAGTGCCTGCGCATTTTCAAGGCCTCGCCCTCCTGCGGTCGCCTGGATATCCGCCTCCACCAAGTAGGACTGCAGCATCGCCTCGGTGCCCGTCTCCTCCGCGCGCAAAAGACGCAGTTCAGCAAGCGCCTCATCGGTGCGCTCGAGCTGGAAAAGCGACTCGGCGGCCACGAGCCGCAACAGGCCGGCCACGTCTCGCGCTAACCCGGGCTCCACCCCGGCCATTGCCTGCGGCAGCGCCCGCGCAAGTCTCAGCGCCTCGTCAGGCTTTCCCGCCTCCCTGGCAAGCCGCGCCTCCAGCCACGCGAGACGGGCATGCAGATCAGGGGATCGTGCAGTTAGGCCGGGATCTCCGCAAAGTTTGGTGACGCGGCCCAGGGCAAAGTCCCTTCGTCCGGCAGCCTGCAGGGCGCGCGCGAGATTCCACTCCGCCTGCCAGCGCGTAAGAGAGTCTAGAGCCGGATCATCGGCCCAGCGATCAAGCAACCCGGCCGCCACGTCGAGTCGCTCGGCTCCGATCTCGGACAAACACTGCTGGAAAAGCACCTGTGCGATTCCGGCGACCGGAGGCAAATCCCGCAGCACCACGCCATAGGCGTCCGCCGCAGCCGGGAAATCCGTTGCCCGATAAAAGGCCTCCGCCGCCAGCAAACGAAGCGTCGCCCGAGCCGGTGCATCTGAAGTCGCCGCGGCAGCCTGCCCCGCGTAGTCGGCCGCGCTGCGGAACCTCTTCAAATCCCACGCTACCCCCGCAAGCAAGGTCAGCGCACGCGAGCGCAGACCCGAACCCGGAAAGCGTGCCAACTGGGCTTTGGCGTCCGCATCGGCCTGTGCATAATCCAGCGAAACCAGCGCCAGATCGGCCCGCACGAGCAACATCTCGTCGGTCAACACGTGGGGCGCGGCACGTTGCAACAACTCGTCGAGCGTCTCGCGTAACCGTCTCCGCGTCTCCACCCCGTCGGCCTTCTCGGCGAGGATATACAAGGCCATGCGTTGCTTGGCGGCATTCGCGCCAGAGACCAACAGTTGCTCAAGCGAAGCCCGCCCCACTGCCTGAGCGGGAGCGGCTATCATGCCGAGAATCAGACGAAAATCGTCCTGCGCAGAGACTCCGTTCGGCAGCGCGGCAAGACGGGCCTGCAGATAGGTCACCGCTTCGGCGTTCCGCCCGAGTTGGGCAAGCGCGACCGCGTATTGAAGCGCGTAGTCGTTGCCCACGTTGCGTCCGACGTAGCGATCCGCCGCATCCCTCAGCGAGTCGGCCTGGCTTTCGCTCATCTCCCTTTGAGCGATGCGCAGGCGCTCTCGCGTCAACTGGAGCCGCGCACGTTGCCACTCCGACGTCGCGGCCACCAGCGACTGATCATACGCCGCCGCCGCCTTGGTGGCATCCCGCACCGCCTCCGCAAGCTGGCCCTGGAGAAAAAACCACCATGCACGCTCCTCCGGCACCACCAGCTCGGCCTTCAGGGTATCCGCGATGGCCTGGGCCTCCGGCCACCGTCCCTGCCGTGCGGCAATCAAGCCCGCCCGCAGCCGGTAAGCCGCCTTGCGGCTGTCTCCATGTTGCGCGAGCGCCCTCTCCGCCGCCTCGATTTCACCAAGCTCCAGCCTTGCCGCCGCCAGAATCAAGCATGCCTCGTCCCGCATCGCGCCGCCCGCTTGTGTTTGCGCGAGCACCTGCTCCGCCTGCGCGGCCGCCGTCGCCGTGAAGCCCAGCGCCAGCGCCCGCGCCGCCTTCTCACTGCTCACGATCAGATCCCCCGAAGCTGTCGGTGTGGGCGCAAGCGGAACCGGCGCGAAGAGCGTCGCTTCCTGCGCGCACGCCAGGAGCGGCATCAACAGGGCAATGAGCAAAAATAGACGACGCACCATGGACTCGTGTGTGAGTAGATAAAGTGAAGAGCTGAAACGTTCAAACTGGTTCGTCTTGTGGCGTCATGGCAACCGCGATTCAAACGCCCCCGCTGAGGCAACGTTCAGACTCGCCTGCGTCAGCTAGGGTTCCATGCTCTCGACCGGCCCATTTCTTGCAGCACCTCCCTTACAACTATGATCATTCTCCTCATCGCCCTCGGCGTGCTCGCCGTCATCGTCGTGATTCTCGCCCTCTGGGCCGTCGGTATCTACAATGGCCTCGTCACGCTTCGCAATCGCTTCAAGAACGCCTTCGCCCAGATAGACGTTCAACTGAAACGCCGCTACGATCTCATCCCGAACCTCGTTGAGACCGCCAAGGGTTATCTCAAGCATGAGCGCGAAACCCTCGAGGCCGTCATCAAGGCCCGCAACATCGCCGCCTCCGCCGCCCAATCCGTCGCTGCCAATCCCGCCGATGCCAATGCCATGCGCAGTCTCATGGGCGCCGAGGCCGGTCTCACCGGCGCGCTCTCCCGTCTCATGGTAGTGTCCGAGGCCTACCCCGACCTCAAAGCCAACCAAAACATGATGCAGCTCACCGAGGAGCTCACCTCGACCGAGAACAAGGTCTCCTTCGCCCGTCAGGCCTACAACGACGCCGTCATGGCCTACAACACCCAGCGCGAGGTGTTCCCCAATGTGCTCTTCGCCGGCGCCTTCGGCTTCCAGCCCGCCGAGCTTTTCCAGATCGAAGATCCCACCGAGCGCAACGCCCCCAAGGTCAGCTTCGGCACCTGATTTCCGTCGTCCTCCCCCGCACCACCTTCGCCCCTCTCGGCCGCTTCGCCGCACTGTCCGATGCTTTCTCAACTGCCAATCCTCGCCCAGTTCGCCGGTCCCGCTGACACCGCTGTTGGCGTGGGCCTGGGACTGGGCATCGGTTTTTTCCTGCTCTTCTTCGCCCTCATCGGCACCGGCCTCGCCCTGTTCGCCTTCTGGGTCTGGATGCTGATTGACTGCGCCCAAGCCCCCGAGGAACCCGCCAACAATCGCGTCGCATGGATACTAATCCTTGTCTTCACCAGTTGGTTCGGCGCTCTCCTCTATTTCTTCATCGTGCGCCAGCCGCGCCTCGCCCGCACGCGGAGTTCGATTTCTTACCCGCCGCCGCCCCCCGTTCCTTCCGCGCGCTAGCCGTCGGCGCTTCGCAGCATGGATTTTTTCGAGGCTCAAGCCCACGCCCGCCGTCGCTCCGGCCGCCTGGTGCTGCTGTTCATTCTGGCACTCACCGGAACGATCGCCGCCACCTACGTCGCAGCTTGCATCATCGCCGCCTTCGTTCGCAACGGCGGCACCTCTACCTCGCTATCGGACTTTTCCGGCCTCCCGCTTTGGCAACCCGATCTGCTCCTCGGCGTTACCCTCTTCAACCTGCTCGTAGTCGGCGGCGCCTCGCTCTATAAATGGAGTGAACTCCGCGCCGGCGGCTCCGCCATCGCCGAGCTGGTCGGCGGCCGCCTCGTCAATCCCGCCACCACCGACTTGCGTGAGCGCCAGTTGCTCAATGTCGTCGAGGAGATGGCCCTCGCCTCCGGCGTGCCCGTGCCGGCCGTTTACCTCCTGCCCGACGAGCCCGCCATCAACGCCTTCGCCGCCGGCTACAGCCCCGCCGACGCCGCCGTCGCCGTCACCCGCGGCACATTGGAGCGACTCACCCGCGACGAACTCCAGGGCGTCGTCGCCCATGAATTCAGTCACATCCTCAACGGCGACATGCGGACCAACACCCGTCTCACCGCCCTCGTTTACGGCATCCTCGCGCTCGCCTTGCTCGGCGGCGGCATCCTGCGCGGTCTCGGGCGCTCCCGCGTATCCGGTTCCTCACGACGCGGCGGCAAGGGCGGCGGCGGTGGCGGCCTCATCGTTGTCATCCTCGCCATCGGCCTAGCCCTGCTCGTCATCGGCTACATCGGCTCCTTTTTCGGCCGTCTCATCCAGGCCGCCGTCTCCCGCCAGCGCGAGTTCCTCGCGGACGCCGCCGCCGTTCAATTCACCCGCAATCCAGAGGGTATCGGCTACGCCTTGCGCAAACTTGGCGGCCTCGCCCTCAATGGCCGGCTCACCCACACCCAAGCCGGCCAGGTCAGTCACTTCTGCTTCGCGCAAAGTTTCCAAAGCTCCTTCGGCGAGCTCTTCGCCACCCACCCGCCACTCATCGAACGCATCCGCGCCATAGATCCGGCCTTCGACGGCCAGTTCATCGCACCGCCGCCCGTCGTGATTGACGAAACCCGCTTCGGCGCGCCGCCGCCGAAACAACGCCGCCAATCCCCAAACATCCCCGGCCTCGCTCCGGCCGCCCTCATCGCCACCATCGGCACACTCGCCGATGCTTCCATCACCCAGGCGCGCGAAACCCTCGACACTCTTCCGGAATCGTTGCGCGTCGCCACCCGCGACCCCGCCCAAGCCCCCGCCTTGCTCTGCGCCTTGCTCTTCGCGCCCGCCACCGGGACCGCCCAACGCACCGAACAATTCGCCCTCGTCGCCCGCCATCTCGCCACCCGCACCGCCACCCTCGCCGAGTCCCTCGCCGCAACCCTCGCCACCCAGCCCGCAGCCCTCCGTCTCACCTTGCTCCAGCTCGGTGCCCCCGCCCTCCGCAACCTGAGCGAAACCGAGCGCGACCGTCTGCTCGAAACCCTCGATGCACTCGTCCATGCCGACGCCCGCGTCACCCCCTTCGAGTTCGCCCTGCAAAAAGTCATCGCCCGCACCCTCGATCTCGCCGCCCACCCCCAAGCCGCCCTCGGCACCGTGGCCCCCGGCCAGGTCATCAACGAACTCTCAATTCTATTCTCCACCGCCGCCCAGCTCGACGCCAACACCGCCGAGGTCGCGACCCGCGCCTTCGCCCGCGCCGCCCGCGATTTCAACGGCCTCAACCCTCCGCTCACCCTCCTCGCTCCCGACACCGCCACCCTCGCCCACCTCGACCGCGCGCTCGACCGCCTCGCCCTCACGCCCGCGCCATTTAAGAAACGCGTGCTCGCCGCCGTCGCGGCCGCCCTCACCGCCGACAACCGCCTCACCCTTCCCGAAGCCGAATTGTTGCGCGCCCTCTCCGCCGCACTCGACTGCCCCATGCCCCCCGTGCCTACTCTCTCTTCATGACCGGACTCTATTTCATCAGCGGCTATTGCCTGCTCTTCGTAAGCGTCTGCCTCATCGCCGTGATACTTCGGCAACGCGGGCGGCAGGACAGAGCTCCCTTTCCGGAAAATACCCGCCTCCTCCGAGGGCCGGGAGAGTCTCTCCGCCGAAAGCTCACCAAACTCGACGAATCGTTGGACACCCTTCTCGCCGCCGGCTGCTTGCTCCCTTTACTCCTGTCGGGCGGCACCGTCCTCCTCGTAAACCACTTTGTTCCTTCGAGCCCCTGGCTCACCCTAATCGCCGCAACTCTCGCACTCGGCCTCCCTGCCACCTACCTCGTCAAACGTGTGCTCGCCCTGCTCGACCGCCGCCGCAACACCGCCCTCGGCTACTTCGGCGAACTCGCCGTCGCAGAGGCTCTCGATCCGCTCAAGGCTACCGGAGACCGCGTGTTCCACGATGTCCCCGGTGACGGCCCCGCCGGCAAGTCCTTCAACCTCGACCACGTCGTCGTCGGCCCCGCCGGCGTTTTCGCCATCGAGACCAAGACCCGTCGCAAGGGCCGCGCCCGCACCGGCTTCATGGCCCACGAGATCATCTACGACGGCCGCACCCTCTCCTATCCCTGGGGCGAAGACACCCACGGCCTCGACCAAGCCCGCCGCCAAACCGAGTGGCTCGCCGCCTTTCTCCAACAACAACTCGGCCGCACCGTGCCGGTCACCGCCCTGCTCGTTTTCCCCGGCTGGTTCATCATCCGCAAAGGCCGCGGCGCGGTCAACGTGCTCAACCCCCGCGAGCTCCCCGCCGCCATCGAGCGCACGCCAAGCGGCCACACCGGCTTCGTCGTCCCCGCCCTCGACCCCGCCGCCATAGACCTCATCTCCCGCCAGCTCGAAGCCCGTTGCCGCGACGTCGAACTCTGACACCCTACTCCGCGGGCAGCCCGAACTTCTCAGGCTTAAAACCGCGCGCGCGCACCGCCGCCGCCATCTCCTTGAGGTTTATCTTCGCGCCGGGCTTCACCTCGTTCTTCGCGAACCAGCCCTGGTTCATCTCCAGCGCGAGCGTGTAGTCCGTTCCCAACGACGCCACCGGCGTCTCATCAAACGGATACAACTGATAGATCTCGCCCAAGGTCCCATCGGCTTGGAAAAACCCCATGTCCAAGGGCGTGGGCGTGTTGCGCATCCAAAAATTCATCTGCTGCGGTTTCTCGTATAAAAACACCATGCCCTCGTCCGCCGCGATGAAGGCCCGCCCCATCAACCCGCGCTGCATCTCCGGCATCGTGGCCGCGATCTGCACACGCACCACTTTCTCGCCCACATGAATCGGGAAATACGCGTCCACCGTTTTTACCCCGGCCGTGGCCACCGGCGTCTCCACGACCGCCTTCGCCGCTCCAGCCGCGCCGTCGCCCTTCGCACAGCCCGTCAATGCGAGCATCGCCACGGCCGCCACTATTCTGCCTGTCCGATAAAAAGTCATCCCTCTCCACTACCATTCCCCGCTCCGCCGTCCACTTCATTGGTCATTGGACATTGGTCATTGAACATTTCAACTTCCGCCCATGCCCGCCGCCAAACCCGCGCCCGCCCTCCTCTTCTACTCAGATACCGATACCAGCCGCGACCTGCTCTACCTCGGCCGCTTCGATTGCCACGACCCCTTCATCGCCTTCTCCCATCGCGGCAAAAAGACCGCCGTGCTCAACGCTCTCGAATACGGCCGCGGCCTCAAAGAATCCGCCTTCGACGAGATCCTCGCCCTCGAACCCCTCGGCGCCGAACTGCGCAAACTCAACCCCTCCGGTCCCCGCCCCGCCGCCGCCGACATCATCGCCCGGCTCGCCGCCAGGAAACGCATCCCCGCCTTCACCGTCCCCGACGACTTCCCCGCCGGCCTGCTCGAACGCCTCCGCGCCCGCGGACTCACCGTCACCGTCGCCGAGGGTCTCGTCCTGCCCGAACGCGAAATCAAAACCGCCCGCGAAGCCGCCGCCATCCGCGCCGGCAACCGCGTCGCCACCGCCGGCTTCCTCGCCGCCGAGGACCTCCTCCGCCGTGCCAAAATCTCCGGCCGCAAACTCCTCCTCGACGGCACGGTCCTCACCTCCGAGCGCGTGCGCCTCGCCATCGAGATCGCCTGCCTCGAAGCCGGCGGCCTCGCGCTCGACACCATCGTCGCCGGCGGCGACCAGGCCTGCGATCCGCATTGCCGTGGCACCGGCCCGCTCCGCCCGCAAGAGCTGATCATCATAGACATTTTCCCGCGCCACACCGCCACCGGCTACCACGGCGACATGACCCGCACCTACCTCAAAGGCCGCGCCAACGACGCCCAGCGCGCCCTCGTGGACGCCGTCGCCACCGCCCAAAAAGCCGCCCGCAAAGTCCTCCGCGCCGGCGCGATTGGATCCGCCGTCCACCAGGAGTGCGTCAAGGTCTTCACCGCGCGCGGCTACGAGACCAAAGCCACGCCCACCGGCTCGGTCGGCTTCTTCCACGGCACCGGCCATGGCCTCGGCCTCGCGGTCCACGAAGCCCCGCGCGTCAACTCCGTCGCCCACGAGCCGCTCAAAGCCGGTGCCGTCGTCACCATCGAGCCCGGCCTCTACTACCCCGGCCTAGGCGGCTGCCGCATCGAGGACGTCGCCTGGCTCACCGAGACCGGCCACACCCTCCTCTCCAAACACCCCTACGCTTGGGAACTGGCCTGATTTTCTTCGTTTGGGATTTGGCCCGTTGAGATTCGGGATTTCCCTCCGCCCATGCCTGAACTCGCCGAAGTCGAATACGTCCGCCGCCGCTGGAATCCCGGCCTCGGGCACGTTGTCTCCACCGTGCGCCTCCACCCGCGCGCCGGCGTTTTTAAAACCTGCGACCCCGCCGCCCTCGCCGCCATTCTACCGGGCGCGCGGCTCGACTCCTCGGCCGCCGCCGCCAAGCAGATGCTCTTCCGCTTCACCGCCGCCGACGCCGCCCACACCCAGCTCTGGCTCGGCCTCCACCTCGGCATGACCGGTGAACTCACCGTGCGCCCCGCCGGCCTGCCCGCCGCCAAAGCCGACCACCTCATCCTCGATCAACCCGCCGCCCCCGCCGCCAAAAACAGCCTCGGCCGCTCCCTCGTTTTTTCCGATTTCCGCATGTTCGGCCGCGTGCAATTCCACACCGGCCCCGATGCCCCCGCCTGGTGGGCCGGCATCGCTCCCGCCGTCACCTCGCCCAAATTCACGATCGCTGTCGTATCCGAATTCCTCCGACGCCGCGCCCGCGCCCCGCTTAAAGCCGTGCTCCTCATGCAGGAACGCTTCCCCGGCATCGGCAACTGGATGGCTGACGAAATCCTCTGGCGCGCCGCCCTCCATCCCGCCCGCCGCTGCGGCGACCTTTCCCCGGCCGAGGTCAAAAAACTCCACCGCGAAACTGTCTGGGTGGCCGCGCAGGCCCTGCGCCTCATCGGCGAGGCCGACACCCCCGAGTGGCCCGACCCGCCCAAAACGTGGCTCTTTCAACACCGCTGGGAAGACGGCGGCAAATGCCCGCGCACCAAGAAACCCCTTGAACGCGCCACCATCGGCGGCCGCACCACCTGCTGGTCCCCCGCCCGCCAAAAACTCTCCGCCACCTGACCGCCCCGCCATTGGGCGTTGGACATTGGTCAATGGTCATTTAGAAATCGCGCCACCATGTCCCGCATCCCAGCACGCACCCGCCTCCTCTTCATCGGCGACTCCATCACCGACGCCGGCCGCGATCCGTCCGGCGAGGCCACGCCGTGGGGCGCACCGGGCACCGGCCGCGGCTACGTCTCCCTCATCGAGGCATGGTTTGGCGCCACCCGACCCGCCGACCAGATTCGCGTCGTCAACCGGGGCACCAGCGGCCACACCGTCCGCGACCTCGCCGCCCGCTGGCAGGCCGACGTCCTCGCCAGCCCTCCCGACTGGCTCTCGATCATGATCGGCATAAACGATGTCTGGCGCCAGTTCGACACTCCCCTCCGCACCGACCTGCACGTCCTACTCGCCGAGTATCGCGCGACCCTCACCGACCTCGTCGCCCGCACCCGCCCGCACGTCAATGGGCTCATCCTCGCCACGCCCTACCTCATCGAACCAAATCGCGCCGATCCCATGCGCATCGCCATGGACGCCTATGGCTCCGTCGTCCGCGAACTCGCCGCCGACCACGACGCCCTCTTCGTGGATACCCAGGCCGCCTTCGATGCCGTCACCGCCCACACCCACCCGATGACGCTCGCCTGGGATCGTATCCATCCCAACACCACCGGCCACCTCGTCCTCGCCCGCGCCTTTCTTTCCGCCCTTGGCGAGCCTGCTTAAGCTGGCAATCAGGCGTAACCCGACCGCCCTCGCGGTGTTGCCAAGCCGGCCCGCGCCTCCACTGTGAGCGCAGACTATAACACCCACCCGATCTGCCGCCACGCCCAGCCTGCGAGCCTAAAACCAACCTAACTCCGCGCCCGCGCCGCTCCCGTCTCTCCTCTTGCCCTCCGGCCCTTCAAAACCCAAGTCCCGCGCCCGCTTCGGCCTGTTGCGGTTCGCATTCCGTCTTGTCGCCTGGCCTCTCCTGCTCGCCGTATTCGTTTTTCAGTTACGCATCCTTCACGATGGCGATCTCAGGGTGCCCGCTTTCGCCGCCCGTGAACTCGAAAGCCGCCTCGCCGCGCGCGGTTTGGTTTTTCACGCCGAGGAAATCCGCCTCGACCCGACCGGACGGCTCTCGCTGCGCGCCGTCCGTCTCGGCCTGCCGGGCGACGATGCCCCGCTCATCTCGGCCGACGCCGTCACGCTCGACCTCAAGCGCCGCGCACTGCTGCGCGGAGAGCTCGACCTGCGCCGCCTCGGCGTGACCGGGCTAACCCTCGTTCTACCCGCCCGCCGCTCGCCTTCCGGAGCCAAACAAGCGCTGCTCACCGGCGGTGAATTCCTTCTGACCCGTCCGGATGCCGCCACACCCTGGCACCTTGATGGCGCGTCCGCCCGCGTGCTCGGCATCGCCACCACTTTTCACGGGCAGATCCCATTCGACGCTCCCAAGACCAAAACAGCACCCGCCGCGGATCCGATCGTCGCGCTGGTCACCTCGCTCGAAGCCGCCGCCCGCCAGGCAGCCGACATCGTGCGCACCACCAACCGACTTCCGCTCGGCGCTGTTCCCGCACTCAGGATCGCTCTCGCTCCTGATCGGCTCACTGTCTCCACCGACCTTCCGCACCTGGAACTCAACGCGATCCCCGGCCTGCCCGCCGCCCTCGCCGGGGGCACTCTCGACGATACCGTCCTGATCGCCTCCGTTCCGCTTTCGAACTCATCAGTTCCAGATCTCGCCGCCGCCACCGTGCGTGTCGCGACGGCCCGCGCCGCGTTGCCTTCCTTGCCTGCTCCGGTCGGGGCGCTGCGCGTCGAAGGGCTGACCCTGGCTCTCCGCATAGACGCCGAAAACCTTGTGTCCGCCTCCGTCGCCGCCGACCTCGCGATTCACCAACTAGAGGCGCCTTCCGCCGGTTTGCCCGCCTTGCCGCTGGTCCTCTCCAGCTTCTGGTTCCCGCTCGGCGATAAACTGAACCTGACGCTCGCCACCAAGCTGGCGGACAGCCCGTTGCAATTCTCCGCGCTCGTCTCACCCCACGACCGTTCGGGTGCC
>JAIYBI010000126.1 GCA_027488595.1 Opitutaceae bacterium
CGAAATCCCCGCCATGCTGAAAAACGGCGGAGGCAGTATCGTAAACACGTCATCCATCGCGGGCCATATCGGACTGGCCGGCGCGAGCATCTACGTTGCCAGCAAACATGCGGTCGAGGGCCTGACCAAGACCGCCGCGCTGGAGTTCGCGAAACAGGGTATTCGGGTGAACGCCGTCGCGCCCGCCGCGATCAAGACCGAGATGTTCGACCGTTTCACCGGCGGCCAGCAGGCCAACCAGGATTACATGGCGACCCTGCATCCCGTCGGCCGCGTCGGCGAGGTGGGCGATATTGCCCGCGGCGTGCTTTACCTACTCGATCCCGCCAACACCTTTGTCACCGGGACGAGTCTCGCGGTGGACGGCGGCTTCCTCGCCCAGTAAGCCCCTGTCGCCGCTCGAAGGGCAAACCGTGTGGCGCGGTTTGCCATGCGCGCGGTATTGGACTTCGTGCCCTCTCTTCTTTCATCCTATGCACTCCTTCACGCTTCATCTCCTGACCGAACTTCATTTTGGCTCCGACAAGGGTGCCGCTTTCGCCGCATCGGCCGCCAAGCTTGGTAAACATGCCTTCGTCGTCACCGGCTCGGGCTCGGTTGTCCGCCTTGGTTATCTCGCGGAGGTTGAGCGCCTGCTCACTGGGGCGGGTGTGAAGATCACGCAGTTCACCGGCGTCGAACCCAACCCCGAGGCGGAGACCGTCAACCGCGCCACCGCCGCGTTGCGTGCGGCGGGTTGCGATTTTGTCGTCGCCGTCGGCGGCGGCTCCGCGATGGACGCCGCCAAGGCCATCGCGGCTCTCGCCGCGACGCCGGGCGAAAACGATATCTGGCCCTTCACCCTCGGCGGCGCGAAAGCCTTCCAGCTCGAGGCCGCCCTCCCGCTCGCCTGCGTCGCCACCACCGCCGCGACCGCGAGCGAGGTCACGCCTTACAGCGTGATTTCGCAGCGCGCCTCGCACGGCAAATCCGTGCTCGGGCACGAATTCCTCAAACCTCGCGTCTCATGGTTGAATCCGCGCTTCACCAGCGCTGTGCCCGCCAACGTTACCGCCGACGGCGCTTCCGATATAATCAGCCATGTATTCGAAAACTACCTACTCGGTGGCGACGCCTCGCCCTTGGCCGACCGCCATAGTGAAGGCGTGATGTTGACCGTCATCGAGACCTTGCCGAAACAACTCGCCGCACTCGCGGACGAGAACTTGCGCGGTAATCTGCTCTGGGCATCCACCCTTGCCCTCGGAGGTTTCCAGGGTGCGGGCCGCTCCGACAGCGGCTTTCCGATGCACTCCATCGAGCACAGCATGAGCGGCGTCCATCCCGCGCTCGCGCACGGTCGCGGGCTGGCGACGATTTACCCCGCCTACTTCCGGTGGCTGCTGGCGCATGGCCGCGCGACGGCGCGCTTCGCCCAGCTCGGAACTCGACTCTTCGGAATCGCCGGCGACGAGTCGGCGCGGGCGCAAGGATTTGTCCTCCACTTCGAGCGCTGGCTCGCGGCCAACGGACTGCGCCAGTCCGCCGCCTCGCTCGGCTTCACCGCCGCCGATTTTGAACGCGTCGCCGATTACACGGTGAAGACCTACGGCGACGGGAAGAGCATTGATGCGCTCGGACCGATATCCCGCGACGAGATTGTGGCCATCCTCGCCGACACCGCTCGGCAGGATTTGCCTCTCTAAATCTCAATCCATTCGTCACAGAGAACACAGAGCTCTGACACAGAGTTCACGGAGCATGAGTTCGGACTCGGTGCTCTCTGTGTCATCGCTCTGTGCCCTCTGTGTCTAAATTTCTTCGAAAACAATCATGAAACTCCTCACTCCCACCCAACTAGGATCACTCTCGATTCCTAATCGCGTGCTCTTTGCGCCGCTCACCCGCGTGCGCGCCGACGCGGATAATGTTCCAGGCGAGCTCATGGTGGAATACTACCGTCAGCGCGCTTCCGCCGGTCTGCTCATTGCCGAGGCCACCATGGTCGCGGCCGATGCGCAGGCCTGGCCGCACCAGCCGGGTATTCATTCTCTCGCGCACGTAGCCGGCTGGCGCCGCGTCACGGATGCGGTGCACGCCTCCGGAGGCCGCATTTATCTGCAAATCTGGCACCCGGGCCGTGCGACGCACGCGGCCCTGAATAACGGCGTGCAACCGGTCTCGTCATCAAACAAAGCGCTCGGCGGCGACACCATCCACACTCCGCAAGGCAAGCTCGACTACCCGGTGCCGCGTGCGCTTCGCACCGACGAGATACCAGGCATCATCGAGCTCTTCCGACTCGCCGCGGTGCATGCGAAACAAGCGGGCTTCGACGGCGTGCAGGTGCACGGCGCGCACGGTTACTTGATTGACCAGTTCCTGCGCGACGGCGTGAACGACCGCACCGATGGCTACGGCGGCTCGCTTGCCAACCGCGCCCGCCTGCTTTTCGAGGTGGTGGATGCAGCGGCGAGTGTCTTCGGCATCGGGCGGGTTGGGCTGCGCTTCTCGCCGCTGGTTTCGTTCAACGACATGGTGGACTCGAACCCGCAAGCGTTGGTCGCGCACGTTGCGACCGAGAGCGAAAAGCGCGGGCTCGGCTTCCTGGAGCTGCGTCATGCGAACTACGACCAGCCCGCCGAATACGAGCTGGCGCGCATCGCGCGGCAGCACTTCTCCGGCGCCTTGGTGCGCAACGGCGTCTTCACCCGTGACGCGGGCGAGGCGGCGATCCTCGCGGGCCAGGCCGATGCGATTGCTTACGGCGTGCCCTTTCTCGCGAATCCTGATCTTCCGCTGCGCTTCCTGAAAAACGCGCCGCTCAATCCGCCCGACGTGGCGACTTTCTACACGCCCGGACTCGCGAAGGGTTACACCGATTACCCCTTTCTCCACGCATGATTTCTGCTCTGACCAAACTTCCAACATCACCCTCAACCTAATCCACATCATGACTCCGATAAGCACCACCCAACTCACCGCCGCTCTCGACTGGCGCTACGCCACCAAAAAATTCGCCGCTGGAAAAACGATTCCGGCCGACATTTGGGCCGCCCTCGAGCACGCGCTCGTCGTCGCTCCCTCTTCCTTTGGTCTCCAGCCTTGGAAATTCATCGTCGTGACCGACCCCTCCGTGAGGGCAAAGTTGTTGCCGGTCTCGTGGGGCCAGGCTCAAGTCGTGGATTGTTCGCACCATGTCGTGTTTGCGCTGCGCAAGGGCGTGGATGTCGCCCATGTGGACAAGTTTCTCGCCCGCCAGATCGAGTTGCGCGGCGGCTCGCTCGAGGCCCTCGCGCCTTATCGCGGCATGATGACTGGATTCGTCGAGCGGGCGGCCGGTGCCGGCCAGATTGATATGTGGGCGACCAAGCAGGTCTACATCGCCCTCGGCCAGTTCATGGCCGCCGCCGCCTTGCTCGGAGTGGATGCATGCCCGATGGAGGGAATCGATCCGGCGGCCTACGACGAGATTTTGGGACTGAAGGGCACCGAGTTCGCGACCGTGGTGTCGTGCGCCGTTGGGTATCGGGCAGCGGATGACAAGTATGCCACGGCGCCGAAGGTGCGGTTTCCGGTCGCCGATGTGCTGGCCCACGTCTAACCCGAAATCATAAACGGGAACCGGCTGTCGGTTCCGAGTTCGGGCTTAACCGCGAGTCACATCGGTGGGCGTCGCGGATCGAAAGGGGCGGCCTTGGTCGCCCCTTTTTTCGTGGCCGGCTTGAACGGGGGCTGTTTTGTTGTTTTTTCCCTCATGCCTACCCGTCGTGATTTTATCCGTTCCGCGAGTCTTTATAGCGCCGGTTTTCTGGGGCTGCGCGCCCTGGTCTCGAATCCGCTCTCGGCGGCATTGAGTGAAGCGGGCGCGCCGGAGCTCGGGTTTGGGCCGCTCGTGAGTGATCCGGCGGGGCTCATGGATTTGCCGGCGGGTTTTAGCTACGTGAAGTTTTCCGAATGGGGCCAGGAGATGGATGACGGCCTGCTGGTGCCCGGAATGCACGACGGCATGGCGGCCTTCCCCGGGGCGGACGGTCGCGTGCTCCTGGTGCGCAATCACGAGTTGGAGAGCGCGTGGCTCGACTACTCGCCTTTCGGCAAAGACCGTGCGCGCCTCGGCCGCGTGGATAACTCGCGGCTTTATGACCGAGGGGGCGGGGTGATGCCCAACCTCGGTGGCACGACCACGCTTGTTTATGATCCGCGCGCGACGCGGCTGGAGCGGCATTTTCTCAGCCTGGCGGGCACGGTGCGCAACTGTGCCGGTGGCATCACGCCGTGGGGCACGTGGGTCACCTGTGAAGAGGTTAACGAATTCCCCGAGCCCGACGCGGAGCAACCGCACGGGTTTAACTTTGAGGTGACCCCTTCGGAAACGCCGGGACTGAATGTGCCCGTGCCGCTCAAGGCGATGGGCCGCTTCCGCCACGAGGCCATTTGCGTCGAGCCGCGCAGCGGCATCGTTTACCAGACCGAGGATATTGGCGATGGTCTGCTCTACCGCTTCATCCCCGCGACGCCGGGGCGGCTCGCCGACGGCGGACGCTTGCAGGCGCTGGCCCTGCGCGAGCAGGCCGGAGCCGATACGCGCAACTGGAGTGAACGCACCTTTCCAGTCGGGCGTGCGCTGGCGGTGCGCTGGGTGGATGTAGACGAGGTGGAGAGCCCGCGCGGCGATTTGCGCCAGCGAGGTTTCGCGGCGGGCGCGGCGCT
Source organism: Opitutaceae bacterium (assembly GCA_027488595.1). Classification (GTDB taxonomy): domain Bacteria; phylum Verrucomicrobiota; class Verrucomicrobiia; order Opitutales; family Opitutaceae; genus IMCC26134_A. The sequence continues at coordinate 4,693 of JAIYBI010000126.1, forward strand.
TTTTGCCCGGGGCGAAGGCGCGTGGTGGGGGGGCGACGCGGCCTGGTTTGCGATGACCAACGGCGGGACCGCGAAACTCGGCCAGGTTTTCCGTTACCGCCCCAGTCCCCATGAAGGCACGCCGGCGGAGGCGGACGCACCGGGCACGATCGAACTTTTCGTGGAGCCGAACGACTCGGCGCTGGTGAGCAATGCGGATAACCTCGTCGTCGCGCCCTGGGGCGATCTGGTGCTCTGCGAGGACACGGGCTCGGCCTGCCGTCTCGTCGGAGTGACGCCGCAGGGCGGCTTCTACGTGATCGGGCGTAATCCCACGCCGGGGCGCGAGCTGGCTGGCGCGTGTTTCTCGCCGGACGGGACGACGTTATTCGTGAACTCCCAGACGCCGGGCTACACACTGGCCATCACCGGACCGTGGCCGCGGGCGCGAGCTTGAGCGAGAGCGGGCCTGCCTGAGCGCAAGTCGTAGTTAAATTTTAACTACGCGCAGGCCCAGGACGGGGTCGAGCAGGCCGGCGCAGCTTTGCGAGCCGTCGAGGCACCAACTGCGGTGCTTGCGGCGGGCTTCGCGGCCGCGGGTGTGGCCCACGAGCTGGGGCAGGGCGAGGTCATCCACAAACTCGTTGTCCCAATCGAGCCAGAGCGGGCCCCCGATCGGGGAGAGTTTGCCGCCGCGGGCGGGGCCGACGGCGAAGAGGGGGCTGTCGGCACCGTGGTCCAGCCACTTCAGCCAGTCCTCGGTGGAGTGTTTGATAAAGGCGCGGGTCTGGCCGGCGGTGTCGGGAGCGGCTTCCCAAGGCCAAAACCGGCGGGCAACCCCGGCGTGGGAAAGCAGGAAGCCGTGGCAGACGGCGGCGATGCGCCAGGTGCGCAAAAAAGTCTGCGGCCAGGCACCAAGCAGGGTGGCGTAGTTGGCCTCGGGCTGGCGGGCGTCTTGCACCGTGGCGAGCAACTCCGCGCGGCCGGTGAGAAGCTGGCGCGCGCGGGAATAGGCGATCTGCAGTGCCATCACGTCGTGATTGCCGGCCAGAAAGAGGCAGCCGTGGGGATGGGTTTCGGCGAGTTCGGGGAGGGCGTTCGCGATGGCGCGGATGGCGGGCTCGCCGCGCCAGCGGCGGTCGAGGGTGTCCACGTAGTCCCCGAGAAATACGAGCCCCGCTCCCTCCTGAGCGGCGAGGGCGGCGGCGCGTTGCAGAAAGCCGAGGTCCTGGTGCACGTCGGGCACGACGAGAACGGGGCGGTCCGGGCTGATGTTGAGAGAGCTGGTCACAGGCTTGTTGCAAAGGTTAACGCCGAAGGGTTTCAACGTCAAAGGAACGGGGTTGCCGCTTGGCAGGCGGCGGTCCGCGTTGAACGGAAGGGAAGGCGGGGCTTGGCGCGGGCGGGTTTTTGGCCACTCTGCGAGAGCTTCGACCCACCATGACCTCGGCTTTTTCAAGAATCTCGCAGGTGCGTTTGAGCGGTGGCGGCGGTGGTGGCGCGGTGAAGGCGTTGAAGGCATTCGATAAATCGCGGCACAAGTTGCCGGATGCGGTGAACGCGGCGACGAGCGGGTTTTTGGCCAAGCTCTGCGCGGGCGAACTCGCGGAAGAGGCGGAGGGGATGTTCCAGCGCGCGCGGGCGGCGCTGGGCTATAAACGCGCGGGCATCACACTCGATATCGGCGCGGGAGTGGCGACGCTCACGACGAAGGACTTTTGCTGGGAGCTGACCTACGCGCTCGAGGCGGCGGATCCCTCGCGTTACGAAGTCATGCGCTCGCTGCACGCCTTGCGCAATGGAGACCTGGTGCAGTTGGCGGAGTTCAACACGCTCTTCGCGGCGCAGTTTGACGCGGTGGTTTTCGATCTCGCGCGGGGGGTGCGGGTGGAAGCGGTGATTGACGCGGTGGAGTCGCTGGCGGAGGACGCGGCGCTGCACGTGGAGTATCCCTCGGATGCGAGCCGTTGCACGCTGACCGTGCCCGGCGTGACGGCGCGGGTGGAGTGCGACGGGGCGACACTCGCGATGCGGCTGGGCCGCGCGGGCTCGCCGGCGGAGTGCCTGGAGGCCTTCGCGGCGGTGCGCACGGCGTTCAAGCTGAGTCGTGACGAAGTGCTGGCGGGGCTGATCGGGTAAGCGAGAGCGAGGAAAGCGGGCGCAAAAAAACGCCCGCCGGGGAGAGGCGGGCGCTCGGTGAGGGAGGGTGTTTTAAACGGCGTGACTCAGCCGCTGATCATGTCGGCGACGAAGGCGCGCTCGTCCACGAGCTCCTGGTTGGTGACCGCGATCTTGCCCTTGCAGAAATCGCACAGGACCTGGCCGGTGATGATCTCATAGGCGCCGGGGGTGGTGGTGCGCACGGGCATGCCGGCCCAGACCTTGGGATCGAAACCGTAGTGGCCCTCGGACTTCACGGCGATGGAGTGGACCTTGCCCGGAGTCATCAAATCGCGCACGTGGTCGGTGAGGGCGTTGGCGGCGGAAGCGGCGGAGGACGCGCCGCGGGCGGCGATGATGGCGGCGCCGCGTTTGCCGACGGTCTCGAAGAAGGGACCCTGGAGCCAGGTGTGGTCGGTGATGACCTCGGAGACGGGTTTGCCGCCGATGGTGGCGTTGCAATAGGCGGAGACCATCGTGGGGCTGTGGTTGCCGTAGATGAAGATGTCTTTGACGGCGGTGAGATCCACGCCGGCCTTTTTCGCGAGCTGGGTCTGGGCGCGGTTCTGGTCGAGGCGGACCATGGCGGTGAAGCGGTCGGGCGTGAGGCGCTTGGCCTGGGAGGCGGCGATCATGCAGTTCGTGTTGGCGGGATTACCCACGACGGCGACGCGGGCGTCGTCGGCCGCGACGCGATCAATGATCTGGCCCTGGCCGATGAAAATCTTGCCGTTGTCCTTGAGGAGATCGGCGCGCTCCATGCCGTCCTTGCGTGGAACAGAACCCACGCAAACGACCCAGTTCGCGTCTTTGAAGCCGACCTCGGGCTGGTCGGTCATGATGATGTTTTTAAGCAGGGGGAAGGCGCAGTCATCGAGCTCCATGGCGACGCCTTCGAGGGCCTTCATGGCCTTCTCGACCGGGGCTTCGATGAGCTGGAGGATGACGGGGCGGTCGGGTCCGAACATCGCGCCGGAAGCGATGCGGAAGAGGAGGGCGTAGCCGATCTGGCCGGCGGCACCGGTGACGGCGACGCGAATGGGGGGGAGGGTGTTGCTCATGGGAAAGGCATTAGAGTAGAGCGAAAAATCGGCGCGGGACACGCACAGATTGCGGTTTCGCGTGCAAAAATGGGTATGGGACTACGTTTTGACGTGGTTTGTCTGCCCATCGGGCTTTCCGTCGCGAGGCAAAGGTCATTTAGAGAAGTTGAAATTTTTAACCACGGATGCACACGGATGCACACGGATCAGAACCGGTTTTAAGATCAGGTTCGGCGGTAGGGGCTTCGCTTGCGAAGACCGGGTTTGCGATTCGGCCGCCTCACTGACCGACGCGGTCTTCGCGAGCGAAGCCCCTACGAATCAAGCCTTGGTGTATCCGCTTGGGCTGGATGCCAACACGACCTAGCGTCACGTCTCGCTGGCGTGGGCTTACCTCGGTAGGATTGATATCACTCTCTCTCAATTTCTGCTATCCGTGTTTATCCGTGTTAATCCGTGGTTAAAA
>JAIYBI010000427.1 GCA_027488595.1 Opitutaceae bacterium
CCGCCACCGCCGTCGGCGCCAACACCGCCACGTTCAACGCCACCCTCGTCTATCCGCAGTTCGACCCCAACGCCATCGTGCGCGTGTATTGGGGAACCAATGACGGCGGCACCGACCCCGCCGCCTGGCAAAACGTCACCGTCCTCGGCCAGCCCGGCTCCGGCGCCGTCTCCCACACCCGCTCCGACTTAGCCCCCGCCACCCGCTACTTCTACCGTTTCTACGCCGTCAACTCCGCCGCCGAGGACTGGGCCGAGCAGTCCAACTCCACCACCACCTTCCCGCTCTCCGCCGCCCCCGCCGGCACCGCCTCCGCCAGCAGCTCCGCCGCCGATCCGTCCCTCGCCTTCGACGGCCTGCCCGCCACCGCCTGGCGCACCGCCGACGGATCGCCCGCCGGCGTGCTCACGTATCAGCTTTCCAACGACGCCGCCGTCGTCGTCACCCGCTATTCTGTCACCAGTGCCGCCGACTCTCCCGCCCGCGATCCGCGCGACTGGCAGCTCCTCGGTTCCTACGATGGCCTCACCTGGGTCGTCCTCGACACCCGCTCCGGCCAGTCTTTCTCCGCCCGCGGCCAGACCCTGACCTTCGGCTTCGTATCCACGTCGTCCTACAAGTTCTACCGCCTCGACGTCACCGCCAACAACGGCGACGCCACCGCCCTCCAGCTCGCCGAGCTCGCCTTCTTCACCCCCGACCTCACGCCCGACACCACCGGCCCCGTCATCACCACTCCGGGCAACCTCACCGTCGCCGGCATCGGTTCCTCTGGCGCCGTGGTCAACTTTGACGTCAGCGCCGTGGACGCCGTCTCCGGCAACGCCGCCGCCACCGCCTCCCCGTCCTCCGGCACTTTCTTCCCCGTCGGCGTCACCACCGTGACCGTCTCCGCCTCCGACGCCGCCGGCAATCAGAGCACCGCCACGTTCACCATCACCGTCACCGCCCCCTCCATCCCCGCCCCCTGGAGCATCGGCCAGATCCAGCCTTTCTCCGGCGTCGCCCCCGGCACCGTGTCCGTCCTGAGCGCCAACTCCTTCCAAATCGTCGGCACCGGCGGCGCCTCTACCGGCGGCACCACCGGCGATATTTGGACCGGCAACAACGACTCCTTCACCTTCTTCTCCCAGCCTTGGACCGGCGACGGCACTTTCACCGCCCGCATCGCTTCGTTCACCTCGTCCGACACTTCCGCCAAGGCCGGCATCATGTTCCGCGAGACGAGCACCACCGGCTCGCGCTACAGCATGACTTACTTCCTGCGCAAGGGCGACGCCTGGGCCCAGCACAAGACCGCCACCAGCGGCTCTACCACGAACACCAACTTCTTCACCTCCTCCTCCACCGGCCGCGGCATCCCCTACTGGATCCGCCTCGTTCGCACCGGCGACATTTTCACCAACTTCATCTCCCCCGACGGCGTCACCTGGACCGCGCTCGGCACCGCCCGCGCCAACCCCCTCAGCGGCACCGCCCTCGCCGTCGGCTTCGCGGTCGGCCCGCGCACCGGCAACACCACCGCCACCGCCACCTTCGACAACGTCAGCTTCCTTTCGCCTCTCCAGGCCTGGCGCCAACTCCACTTCGGCACCACCGCCGCCACCGGCAACGCCGCCCCGCTCGCCGACCCCGACGGCGACGGTTCGGTCAATCTCCTCGAATACGCTCTCGGCACCACGCCCACGTCCGCCACCTCCGTCACGTCCCCTTCACTTGAGATCACCGGTATCAGCCCCGAGCCCATCCTGCTCACCCTCACCTTCCCCCGCGTCGCCGACCCGGTCCTCACCTACCGTGTCGAAGCCGCCACGAGTCTCGCGCCCTCCGACTGGACCGAGATCTGGCAATCCACCGGTTCCGCCAACGTCGCCGGCCCCGTCACCGTCACCGACACCGCCGACCTCACCGGCGGCACCACGCCACGCAGGTTCCTCCGTCTAAGAGTCACTTCACCATGATTCGCCCAGCGGTCGTCGTCGCGCTTCTGCTCCCGCTCTGTGCGTCCGCCGCCGACTACTACTTCGACGTCAACGGCTCCGCCCCCAGCTCCGGCCTAACCGCCGCCGGCTCCTACGCCGCCACCGCCGCCGTCTGGAGCCCCACCACCGATGGCACCGGCAGCCCCGTCCTGAACCCCGGCCGCCAGGGTTACGTCTTCTCCGCCGGCACCGACGCCTTCGGCCTGGCCTACACCGTCGCCGGCAGCATGGGCCAGGTCTCCCAGGGCATCACCGTCGAGGAGGGCTTCGTCACCCTCTCCGGCGGCGGCACGTTCTTCGGCGGCACCACCGTCCGCACCCGTCCCGGCACCAGCCTCACGTTCTCCACCACCAACTGGGACTTCTACAACAACACCGTCACCTTCGAGACGTCCGCCGACGCCCCCATCTCCCTCAACTCCATCTCCACCACCAGCGGTCGCGGCGGCAATCTCGTCAAATCCGGCGCCGGCCGCCTCACCCTGACCGGCAACGCCACCGCCAACGGCTTCACTACGGTCGTAAATCAGGGCGAGCTCCGCCTCCAGTCCGCCAACGCCCTCTACAGCACCAACTACTCCACCAGGTCCTACCCGGTCACCGTCAACTCCGGCGCCACCCTCTCCCTCTCCAGCAACATCGCCCCCGCCAACAATCCCGCCACCCTGAACGGCCCCGGCGCCGACTCCCTCGGCGCGCTGCGCAGCATCTCGGGCAACAACTCCTGGAACGCCCTCCTCACCCTCGGCTCCGCCACCCGCATCAACGCCGACTCCGCCGCCTCCCTCACCCTCAACCCTTCCGTCACCGACGCCATCACCGGCCCCTTTACCCTCACTTTCGGCGGCGCTGGCAACCTCACCGTCTCCCGCCCCATCTCCGCCGTCACCTCCGTAGCAAAAGACGGCACCGGCGTCCTCACCTTCTCCGCCGCCAACACCTACAACGGCACCACCACCGTATCCGAGGGAACCCTACGTTTCGTCGAATCCGGCGGCGCCCTCGCGTCAGTCGCCGGCCCGCTCGTCGTCAACGCCTCCGTCGAGCTCATCAACGCCTCCGCCCGCTCCTGGTCCGCCCCTCTCTCCGGCAACGCCTCCGGCCGCTTCATCAAACTCGGCGCCGGCCGCCTCACCCTGCCCGGCCCCCACGCCTTCACCGGCACTTTCGCCATCCAGGCCGGCACCCTCGCCCTCGCCACCGACTCCTCACTCGTCTCCGCCGCCCGCTTCGATGTCTCCGCCAACGCCACTTTCGATCTGTCCGCCGCGCCCGCCTTCACCCTCGGCGCCAACCAGTCGCTCTCCGGCGCAGGCTCCATTCTCGGCCCGCTCGCCACCGCCCCCGGCTCCATCGTCGACCTCACGCCCGGCTCCACTCTCTCCGTCACCGGCAACGCGACCCTCGCCAACGGCACCGTCGTCCGCGTTCCCGCCTCCCTCGCCAACGGCACCTACCCCGTCCTCCGCTCCACCGGCGGCTCGATCTCCGCCTCCCCCGCAGCGCTCGTCGTCTCCGGCTTCTCCTCCGCCACCCAGCTCGCGTCCCTCACCGCTTCCGCCACCGAGCTCGCCCTCGTCATATCCAACAACCCTTACACCGGCCGCGCGCTCGTCTGGGCCGGTGACAACTCCGCCAATCTCTGGGACTCCGGCCTCTCCGCCACTTGGCGCGCCGCCGCTACCCCCGCCGTCTTCAACCCGCCCGACTCCGTCACCTTCGACGCCACCGGCGCCGCCAACCCCGTCGTCACTCTCGTCGGCACCCTCCTGCCCTCCGCCGTCTCCGTCTCCTCCTCCACCGACTACACCTTCACCGGCTCCGGCACTGTTTCCGGCTCCGCTTCCCTCGCCAAATCCGGCTCCGGCCGCCTGACCCTCACCAGCCCTCACGCCTTCACTGGCGGCACGTTGATCTCCGGCGGCACCCTCGAGCTCCGCGCCTCCTCCGCCCTTGGCTCCGGCCCCGTTACCAACTCCGCCGCTCTCTCCCTCGCGCCTGCATCCTCCCTCGCTTTCGCGAATCCCCTCTCCGGCAACGGCTCTGTCCTCATCACCTCGGGCAACGTCACCCTTTCAAGCAACAACTCCTTCACCGGCCCCGTCTCCCTCCTCTCCGGCGGCACCCTCGTCCTCGCCCACCCCAACGCCCTCGGCTCCGGCGGCGTTACCAAC
>JAIYBI010000176.1 GCA_027488595.1 Opitutaceae bacterium
AAAAACCCACACGCGAAGGCCGACTTCGAGCACCTTCCGCCGGAACAACTGGCCGCGGACATCCTCCAGAAGGAACTCCGCATTGCCGAGGTCATGCGGGAGATCGTGGACCTGCTCGGCAAACATCAGGTGCTCATTCTCGCCGGCGAAACCGGCTCCGGCAAAACCACCCAGATTCCGAAAATGTGCCTCGCCGCCGGCGGGGGCACTCGCGGCCAGATCGCCTGCACCCAGCCCCGCCGCGTCGCCGCCCTCTCCGTCTCGCGCCGCGTGGCCGAGGAGCTCGGCGTGCAATGGGGCCGCGAGGTCGGCTGCAAAATCCGCTTCGAAGACCGCACTTCCCGCGACACCGTGGTGAAATTCATGACCGACGGCATGCTGCTCGCCGAGGTCCAGTCCGACCCGCTCCTCCGCGCCTACGATACCGTCATCCTCGACGAGGCCCACGAGCGCTCCCTCAACATTGATTTCCTCCTCGGCCACCTGCGCAACCTCCGCTTCAAGCGCCCCGAGCTCCGCATCGTCATCACTTCCGCCACCATTGATACCGAGGTGTTTTCCAAGGCCTTTGACGACGCGCCCATCGTCCAGGTCTCCGGCCGCACCTTCCCCGTCGAGGTCATCTACGCCCCGCTCGATTCCCTCGGCTCCGACGCCGCCGAGAGCGACACCCCCGAATCCCGCCCCGAGGCGCTCCACTATGTTGACGGCGCGGTCGAGGCCGTCGAACGCATCCTCTCCGGCGATAACAACAGCCCGTCCTCCGGAGGCGACATCCTCGTCTTCATGCCCGCCGAGCGCGACATCCGCGAGTGCTGCGAGATTCTCGAAGGCCGCCACCGCAACACCGAGGTCATCCCGCTTTTCGGTCGTCTCTCCCAGGCCGAGCAACAGCGCATCTTCGCCGAGTCCCGCCGCCGTAAAATCATCGTCGCGACCAACATCGCCGAGACCTCGCTCACCCTCCCCGGCATCCGTTTCGTGGTGGACACCGGCCTCGCCCGCATCAGCCGCTACGTGCCCGCCGCCCGCACCCGCCGCCTGCCAATCGAGGAGGTCGCCCAGTCCAGCTGCGATCAACGCAAGGGCCGCGCCGGCCGCGTCGCCGAGGGCGTGTGCATCCGCCTGTATTCGGAAGAAGACTACAACGAGCGCCCGCGCTTCACCCAGCCCGAGATCCAGCGCGCCAACCTCGCCGACGTCATCCTGCGCATGAAGGCCTTCGGCCTCGGCGACATCGAGCGCTTCCCGTTCATCAACATGCCCGCGGTCAAATCCATCCGCGCCGGCTACGCCCTCCTCGAAGAACTCGGTGCGCTCGACACTTCCACCGACGCCCCCGAATCCACCGCCACCCGTCCCCTCACGCCCTTGGGTCGCGAACTCGCCCGTCTGCCCGTTGATCCCACCGTGGGCCGCATGATCCTCCAGGCCCGCGAGGAAAAAGCCCTACACGAGGTCCTCGTCATCGCCGCCGGCCTCTCCATCCAGGACCCCCGCGACCGCCCCATGGACGCCCGCGAAAAAGCCGACGCCGCCCACCGCCGCTTCGTCCACCCCGACTCCGATTTCCTCACCCTTCTAGCCATCTGGGAAACCTTCCACGACGAGCTCGAACGCCTCTCCCAGGCCCGCCTCCGCCGCTTCTGCCGCGACCACTTCCTCAGCTACACCCGCATCCGCGAGTGGCGCGATATCTACTCGCAACTCCTCGACGTTCTCGAATCCCGCAAGGACTTCCAAATGTCGTCCGTCTTCGACGGCATCGCCCCCGCCGACCGCACCCCCGCGAAGCTCTCCTCCGGCTCTCCCGGCTACCGCGCCATCCACCGCAGCATCCTCTCCGGCCTCTTGGGCAACATCGCCCTGCGCGACGACGAAAACGGCGGCTACAAAGCCAGCCACGACCGCCGCATCGCCCTCTTCCCCGGCTCCGCCCTCCATATCCGCGACGAACCGAAAAAGAAAAACGGTCCCCCGACGCGCGGCGCAGACGCGCGCCAGAAAAAAGGGCCTGCGGCCCTCATGGCCGCCGAGATCATGGAGACCTCGCGCCTCTATGCCCGCACCGCCGCGCGCCTCGACCCCGCCTGGGCGCTCGATCTCGGCCGCCATCTCCTCAAGATTTCCCACAGCGAACCTTTTTGGAACCAGGACGCCGGCCGCGTCATGGTCAAACAGCGCACCCGCCTCCACGGCCTCGAACTCGAAAACCGCGCCGTCTCCTACGGCAAGATCGACCCCGCCCACGCCACCGAGATTTTTATTCGCGAGGCGCTGGTCAACGACGTCATCACCTGGCCCCTCGATTTCCTCGTCCACAACCGCGACGTCCTCGACGAGCTCGAACACCTCCTCACCCGCGCCCGCGACACCGGTTTCCTCAACCTCTCCGAAGCCCTCTACCGTTTCTACGCCGACCGCCTCCAGCCCGGCCGCGCCTCCGACGCCCCGACCGACGGCGTCTCCGCCGTGCAAGACCTCGTCGCCCTCGTCCGCGAGCGACGCGGCAAATACCCGCGCTTCCTCATGCTCGCGCCCGAGGACCTCCGCGACCCCGCCAGCATCCCGGTGGACGAACTCGCCTTCCCCGCCGCCCTCCCGCTCGGCCAGAGCGCCCTGCCGCTCACCTACACCTACCGCCCCGGCCAGTCCGACGACGGCGTCACACTCGACATCTCCCCCACCGACGCCGCCCGCCTCACCCCCATCGCCCTCGACTGGGCCGTGCCCGGCCACCTCGCGCTCAAGGTCGAACACTACCTCTCCGCCCTCCCCAAGGAGGCCCGCCGCCTCTTCGTCCCGCTCGCCGAGACGGTCAAAACCCTCGCCGCCGCCGTCGCCGCGCGCGACCGCCTCACCGACCGCCGCGAATCCCTGCCCGACGCCCTCGCCGCCTGCATCACCGAGCGCTTCCCCCTTCGCCTCGACGCCTCCGCCTGGTCCGCCAAACCCCTGCCCGAGCACCTCCGCGTCCGCATCCGCGTAATCGACGAGAAAGGCCGCGAACTCTTCGCCGCGCGCGACCTCGATGAACTCGCCCGCCTGCTCGCCGAGCACCTCCGCACCGCCAGCGCCAAAGTCGCGCAAGACGCCCCCGCCGCATGGACCCGCGCCCGCGAAAAATGGGAAAGGCCCGACCAGATGGCCTGGACCTTCGGTGAGTGCCTCCCCGGTCCAGTTGAAGTCTGTATTCAAAACGGCCTTACAATCTACGCATACCCCGCGTTAAAGATCGGCACCGGCGGCGTCGCTCTCCGCCTCGCCCGCAGCGCCGACGAGGCCTCCGCGCAAACCCGCCTCGGCCTCGGCCGCCTGCTCGAGCTGGAGCTGCGCCACGAACTCGCCTTCCTGCACAAAGAGCTGCGCGGCCTCCGCGAACTCGGCGCGCTCATCGCCACCTTCGCCCCGCTCAACCAGCTCACCGAAGACGCCTCCGGCCTCTTCCAACGCTGGCTCTGCGACCCCGCCCGCGTGGCCGAGCCCACCCAAAAAGCCTTTGCCGCGGCTCTCTCCCAAGCGAAGCACGATCTCCGCAGCAGCGGCGCAAAATTCTGCGCCACCCTGCGCGAAGTGTTCAGCCTGCGCTCGACCCTCGAAGTTCACCCGACGCCTTACCCCACGCTCGCCGGCGACCTCGCCCAGCTCCTGCCAAAAACCCTCCTGCGCGAGATTGATCACGCCCGCCTCGCCCAGCTGCCGCGCTACCTCAAAGGCCTCAAACTCCGCGCCGACCGCTGGCGCCAAAGCCCCGCCAAAGAGGCCGAGCGCAGCCGCAGCCTTTCCCCTTGGCTGGCCCGCCAGCGCGCGTTGCCCCGCAGCGACGCCCGCTACTGGTTGGTGGAAGAGTATCGCGTGAGCCTCTTCGCCCAGGAACTCGGCACCGCCGAAGCCGTGAGCCCCCAGCGCCTCGAACGCGAATTCGCCGCCCAACCTGGCACATCAGCTCCGGCATCGCCCTCCGCAGCTCCAGGCCAATCCGCAGCGCCCAAGCCCGCCCCCACTCCGATCTCGGTCGTATCCCTCCCCGCCAACAAAGGCGCGCCCATGAAATCGCTCGGTGCCCTCGGCGACCTGTTCAGAAAATGACACGGTCGTTTTTGTTCGCCGCGTCCTCCGCCCCGAGCCCGCGGTGCCGCTCCCGGTAACGCCTCGGCCCCAGTCCCGTGCTGCGCGTCACCAGCTTGGAAAAATACGCCACGTCCGGCACACCGCAGCGCACCGCCACCTCCGCCACCGGAAGCACTGTGCCCGTCAACAATTCCAGCCCGAGGCTCAGCCGCAGCCGCCCGAGATAACCCACCGGCGACACCCCGTAGGCCCGCCGAAACGCCCGGTGTAACGTCGCCCGATGCACGCCCAGCCCCGCCGCCAACGACGCGACATTTAGACGCGCCTGCGCGAAATCCCGCTCGAGGTGTGCCTTCGCCGCCTCCGCCACCGGCGATACCGCTGCCCCGGCCTCGCCACCCGACCCGCTCGCCTCCGCGCCCGCCGTTGCCAGCAAAAGGATCTCGTGGCCGAGCACCGCCGCCCGCTGCTCCCCCGCCCCCGTCGCGTTGCGCAACGCCTGATCCAGCGCCGCAAACAACCCCGCCGGACACGCCCCCGCCCGAACCAGCCGCGCCAGCCCGTAGCGCGCGGGCAGCTCCGCCGACTGCGCCCCGTCAAAGGTGAGCCAGCGGTATTCCCAGCCCTCCGCCCCCGCGACCAGCGCGTGCGGCTCGCCCGCCGCATAGTAAAACACCTCGCCAGGCCGCACCGTCCGCGTCTTGCCGCCCCGTCGAAACGTGCCCGCGCCCGCCAACGACCAAAACACCTGGACAAACTCTCCCGGCTCGCGTGGTTCGCGCCGCCCCGGCGGTAACCGGTAGTGCCCCGCCGAACGCACGCAGACCGGCATCGCACGGGAGGGCGCGGGGTGGAGACGGAAACGCAGCATGCGACAATTCTACAACTCGCGCGTCATTTCTCCATCTTGGATTCGCGCTCAATCCGCACGATAACCCTCCCATGCCCGCCACCCCCAAAAAACTGCGCGCCCACCGCTCCCTCCGTTTCGAGCACAACCCCTGGCAATTCCTGCGCGAGGCCAACGCCGCCGAGCGCGCCGCTCAGGCCGCGCACCAACGGCTCCTTGCAGAGGCCGCCGGCGTCACGCTCGGCGCGGATACCTTCATCGCCCCCTCCGCCTCTATCACGGGCTCGCCCGGCCGCGCGCTCACGCTCGGCGCGCGGGGCTTCGTCGCCGCCCACGCCTACCTCACCGACGAGGTCACGCTCGGCGACGACTGCACCGTGAACGTGTTCGCCACCCTGCGCGGTCGCGTGACCGGCGGCTCCGCCATCCGCATCGGAGCCTACGCCTGCCTCGTCGGCTTCAACCACGGCCACGCCGACCCGCACACACCCATCTTCCGCCAGCCCCACACCAGCAAGGGCATCGTCCTCGGCGACGACATCTGGATCGGCGCCCACGCCACCCTGGTGGACGGCGTGCGCGTGGGCAGCCACGTCATCATCGCCGCCGGCGCCGTCGTGACCAAGGACGTGCCCGACTACGCCATCGTCGGAGGTAACCCCGCGCGCGTCATTCGCTCACGCCGTCCGCATCCCAAGGCCACGCCCGCCTCGCTGGAGGGGAAACTCGAACGCTTTGGCGCCCGCGTCGGCGGCGAGCTCGACGCTCTCTTCACGTCCTACCGTGTCCGCTCGAAGGAACCCGGTGGTTTCGCCTTCGTGGACACCACGGGCGGAAAAAAACGCGTCCGCCCGTGGTGCGATGCCGTCGAGATCGCGGCGATGTTTGGCCGGGTGCCGCCCGGTCGCACCGCTGCCGAATGGATCACCCGCCTGCGCTCATTCCAGGACGAGGCCACCGGCCTTGCGTGGGAACACATCCCCGAGGATCGCCACCATTCGCCGCCACTCGTCCCGCCGGACAAGCCCGATGCCGCCTGGCGTTACAACACCATGATCATAAACTATGCGCTCGAGTGCCTCGGCTCCACCCTCGCGCACCCCGTCGCCAACGCCGCAGCGATCACGCCCGCGCGCCTGCGCCGCCACCTCGAATCGCTCCCTTGGGCGACCGGAGCCTGGGGTGCCGGCGACTGGATCGACTGCTACGCATCCAGTCTCCTGCCTAACGTGAAATACTTCGGCCACACGCCCCCGCTCGACGCCCTCTTCGCCTGGCTTGATCGCCGTTGCGATCCCGCCACCGGACTCTGGGGCAGCCCTACGCCCGAGGGCCGCTGGCAGCAACCGGTCAACGGTTTCTACCGCCTCACCCGCGGCACCTACGCGCAGTTCGGCCGCCTGCTCCCGCACCCCGAACACGCCATCGACACCATCCTCGCCCACACCCAGGACGACGCGTTTTTCGGCGGCGACCGTCCCGACGCCTGCCACGTCCTCGATGTCGTCCACCCGCTCTGGCTCTGCCTGCGCCAGACCGCGCACCGCCGCGCCGAGGCCGAGGCCTGGGTGGCGCGCCGCCTGCCCGCCGTGCTCGGCCACTGGGTGAAGGAGCGCGGTCTCGACTTCCGCGTCGCACGCCGCGAGGCCTCGCTGCAAGGCACCGAGATGTGGCTGAGCATTGTCTATCTCATGGCCGACCTGCTCGGTTGCGCAGCGTCGCTCGGCTACCGCCCGCGCGGCGTGCACCGCCCCGAGATCGCGTTCCCCTGGCCGAAGTAAAGCCCGCCTGCGCCGAATGCACCTCCGTCTTCACGTCCGGCGTGTCGAACACCAGCACACGACGCTTCCGACGTTGCATCGCCAGGCCAGGCAAATCGCCGGCCCCCGCCCGAACCAGCCACCACCACACCCACGCCAAAACAGGGATCGTCTGCTTGATCCCGCCAACCTGCATTCCCCCCGCCCGCGACCGCTCACAGCCCCCAATTCCGCTCTCGTGCATCATCAGTCATCAAGCGACGCACGTGCCACCTCAGGTCCATTTGCCATCACCCTGCCGTCCCCACTCGGATCTCGGTCGTATCCCTCCCCGCCAACAAAGGCGCCCCCATGAAATCCCTCGGTGCTCTCGGCGATCTCTTCCGCAAGGAGATGCCGGCTCGTTCACAACCAATAGAATTTTTAACCACGGATGGATACCGATGCGCACGGAGCAGAGCCGATCTTTTAGAGCATTTCAGACTTTGTCAGAGCCGTTTTGAAGGCAGGATTGGACCGCTGGGCGAGTCGCGCAGGAGTGGTGGTTTTCTCAGGTGTGGTCCTCCATCAGCCTGCGGTGGGCCCATGCTGGGTCCGCCCTGCCATTAAAATCCATGCACTGTGGCTACAGCTCTATTTGAACCGCCTAGCGGCGGCCTTCCTTGTAGATGCCGTAGGCGACGTAGGCGGCGATGAGGGCGGCGAAGACGAAACCGACGGTGCCGAGGTGCGAGGTGTTGCCTGGGCCTTTGGCGGCGATGATGAGCGAACTGCCCACGATGAGCGCGCCGCTGATGAAGCCGAGCGCGATGCGGTTGGCGGAGGTTTTGAGGGCGTCGTCGAGGTCGTCGAGGCCTTGGTGCTGGAACTTGATGGTGAGCTCGTCGTGCTCGATGCGGCGGATGATGCGGTGCATCTCGCCGGGCAGGTCGCGCAGACTGCCGAGCGTGCTGCGGAGCATGGAGCGGGTGTCGCGCAGCACCGCCCGGGGGCCGGTGCGTTCGCGCTGGAGCGCGATGAGGACGGGCTTGGCGGCGCGCTTGAGATCGAAGCCGGGGTCGAGTGTGGTGGCGACTTCCTCAATGGAGAGCACGGCCTTGGCCATGAGCGAGTAGTCGCTGGTGACGTTGATGCCGTTGCGTCCGAAAATGAAGAGCAGCTTCAGCATGGCGCGCCCCATCTGCACGTGGCCGATGGCGCGGTTGAAATCCTCGCGCAGGGCGAGGGTGACGTCGCGCTCCATGGCGCGCAGATCGGCGCGGCCGGCGGGGCTGCCGAGGTCGGCGGCGATTTGCACGATGCGCTCGGCGTCTTGATCCACGGCGGCGAGGAAGAGGTCGGCGAGGGCGTGGCGGAGGCGGCGGGTCAGGTGGCCGGCGAGGCCCCAGTCGAGAAAACAGAGGCGGCCGTCGGCGGCGATGAGCACGTTGCCGGAGTGAGGGTCGGCGTGGAAAAAACCGGCGACGAGGACCTGGTGAAAGAGGGAGGTGGCGCCGGTGGTGGCGAGGGCGTGGGCGGCGGCGGGCTCGAGGCCGGGGTCGTCCACCGGGCGGCCGATGATGCGGTCCATGACGAGCACGCATTCGCTGGAAAGCTCCTCGACCACCTCGGCGGCGAAGACCTTGTCGGGCTGCGGATTGGTGGCGTTGAAGTAGCGCTGGTTGCGGGCCTCGTGGGTGAAGTCGAGCTCGCGCAGCACGCCGGCGCTGACCTCTGCGACGACGGACGGGAGATTGTAGGGCGCGAGGGCCGAGACGCGGTGGTGAATCTGGCCGGCGAGGAAACCGAGGATGGCAAGGTCGGTCTCGACGATGCGCTGGAGGCCGGGGCGCTGGATTTTCACCGCGACCTCGCGGCCGTCGTGCAGGCGGGCGAAGTAGACCTGGGCGAGCGAAGCGGACGCGGCGGGGGTTTCGTCGAAGGCGGCGAACACCTCCGCCGGCGGGCGGCCGAGCGAGGCCTCCAGCACGGGCCGCATTTCGGCGAAGGGCAGGGGTGCGACGTGGCTGCGGAGCTTGCGCAGTTCGATGATCAGGGCCGGCGGCAGGGCGTCGGGCCGCATGCTGAGCATCTGGCCGGCCTTGATGAAGGCGGGACCCAGTTCCTCGAGGCCGGCGCGGATGCGTTCGTAGGCGGGCAGGCGCTCCGCCGGGCGGGGGATGAACCGCTGCCAAAACCCGGCCGGCAGCTCCAGCTGGTCGAGCAGTTCGCCGAAGCCGCAGCGGGCCGCG
>JAIYBI010000367.1 GCA_027488595.1 Opitutaceae bacterium
GGCGACGGCCAGGTCGCTTTGCAGGGCATGATGATGAATTTCGATTCCTCGCTATTTTACGCCAAATGGACGCGGGACTGGCGGCTGGCTTTGGAGAAAAAACACGAGCACCTGCCCTACATCGCCCCGCCTTTCGAAAAGACCGGCGGTGGTCCGCCCTGGCCGGGTGGCATCGCCCGCATCCCCTGGCAGCATTACCTGCACTACGGCGACCCGGCCATCCTGGAGGAAAACATCGATGCGGCGCGCGGCTACTGCGAATACCTCGACGGACGCGCGACCGGCGACGTGCTGCGCGCCTGGGGCACCGGGTTTTCCTTCATCGGCGACTGGGTGCCTCCCCACCGGGGCATGGACACCAAAAACTGGCCCAGCCCGGCGATGGCCGAGTTTTTCTGCAACAGCTACCGCGTCCACCTCTGGCAGCTTGTCGGTAAAATGGCCGCCGCCCTGGGACGCGCCAGCGAGGCGGCACATGCCCGCGCCCGTGCCGAAGCCCTCGGCAAGGCCACCCACGCCGCCTTCTTCGATGCCGCCAACCAACGCTACGTCATCGACGAGCAGATTTACTACGCCTTTCCCCTGCTGGTTGGCCTCGCTCCCGAGGCGGATCGCCCGGCAGTATTGAACAACCTGACCCGCTGCATCGTGGAGAAAAACCAAGGCCATCTCGATAGCGGCATGTTGGGAACGATGCTGCTGCTGGAATACCTCCAGGAAATCGGCCGCGATGACCTCATCCTCGGCATGTATCAGAAAAAAACGTATCCAGGCTGGGGTTACATGGTCGAGCAGGGCGCCACCACGCTATGGGAACAATGGAACGGCCACTGGTCGCAGCTCCACTCCTGTTTCACCTCGGCCGACAACTGGCTTTACCACGGCCTCGCCGGCATTCGCCCGGATCCGGACAAACCAGGATTCAAAAACGTCATCATCCAACCCGCCATCGTCGGGGATGTCACCTGGGTCAAAGCGCACCACGACGGCCCCTACGGCCGCATCACCAGCCATTGGCGACGCGAGGGAACGCAAGTCACGCTCGATATCACCATTCCGCCCAACAGCACCGCCACCGTGCGCCTGCCTGGCCGGGAGACGAGGCAGGTTGGATCAGGCACGCATCAATTCCATTCCAGCCTTCGATGAGGAAATCGGCGCCGGGTATCCTGCGTCGGCAGCGATTTAACCCGAACTCCTAATACCAAATTCATTAACGATTTAGACTTAAGCGCAAAGCCGCGAAGATGCAAAGTTAAGAACATCAGGTCTTTGGGACTTTTCTTCGTCGGGTTTAAATCTTTAAGCATCAGGGTTTCGGTATAAGTTGGCGGCGATGAGATGGTGCAAGATACTGAGGTAGATGGTCGTGAGTGAACTCCGAGGTGCACTTGAAGTGAATCGAGGTGGGTGAAAGATCGAGCAGATGCCCGGTAGATTGCATCATACCATTTATAGTTCACTCTGAGGCTCTAGGTAGCGGGGAGCGGTTCGGAAAATGGGGTCAGGCGGTTCGGAAAATGGGGTCAGGCCGAGAAATGTTAATTTTTATCGGAAGCTACAAGTCGCTTCGCGGCTGGAGTGTCGGCGGTTTTGCTGTTTGCCGTTCCCGATTCCGTGGCAGGTGTTCCCCTACTGAGAACGCAGGGCTGTGCCAGAATCACACTGCAATCTTCACGGGTGGACGGGGCGGGCATGGGGGCGAGTAGGTCAATAGTTCGGTCTTTTGCAATCCGCGACATGAGCTAAACCCCTCCGTTCGAGCGATTTTTTCAGGGCGAGGGTTCGGAATCGGAGTTTTTTGCCCCCTGCTTCGCCTCCTCCTTCGCCGAGGCTTCGGAGGATGAAAAGGCTACGCAGGGCACGGCACGAAATAGCACGAGAGTAGGAAGGGGCGGAAGAGTAGGCCGTTCGAGCGGGTATTCTTTTCGTGTGTTTCGTGTGTTTAGTGGTGAACCGGATCGGGTTGTTTCTCACTTCGACCGGGCGACAGATCAGGCGACGAGTTCGATTTTGATGCGGCCGCCGACCGCGTGCGCGGCTTTGCTAAGTGTGCCAAGCGTCACGGAGGCGTTTTCGGAGTCGAGCAAACGGTCCACGGCGGCGCGACTGGTGGACATCCGGGCGGCCAGAGTGGTCTTGGTGAGGGATTGCCTCTGCATCGCATCGCGGACTTGCAGCGAAATCGCCCGCTTCAAGGCCCGTGCATCCACAGACTCGAGCAGTCCCTCCTCGGCAAGGAAGGCATCGAACGAACTACCGGCGTGGAGATTCTTTTTCTTACTCATGGGCGTGAATGTATTGGTTTTTGCGTTTGATCGCCAATGCGAGGTCATCGGCGGGAGTTTGTTGGGTCTTTTTGATTATTCCGTGGAGCAGCACGATGGCGTCGGGTGCGGCGAAGAAAAAGGTGCGGGCGATGCGGTTGGGGAGTCGGGTGCGGACTTCATAGACCTGATCGCGAAGGTGCCGCACGAGCGGCATGCCGAGAGGCCAGCGGTATTGCACGGTTTTGATGTCTTCGCCGATCAGGCGTTTTTCGTCCTTGGTTAATTCGAGCAGCCACTCGCGAACGGGTTCGTTACCAGCGGAAGTCCGGAAGAAAATCACCGGCAACGGTCGGGCGAGCGACATGGCTCAATGTGTATCAAAATTGATACGTCGGTCAAGGTTCGTTTTTTGTGTTTCCGGATAATGCGCGAGCGGTGCTCGATTGTGGCCCAACGCCTCCGCGTTCAGGCGACCCTTTCAGGGCGAGGGTTCGGAAGCGGAGTTTTTGCCCACTAAACACACAAATTGCACGAAAGTCGGAGTCGGAGAAGTTCAGAAAACGGGGGGCCGAGAAATGTTGATTTTAGGCGGCGTGGGATAGCTCGGTTGCTGGACGGATTCTGGCCGTCAGTTGCTTTTGCTTTTTGGCCAGGGCGCGGAAATCGCACTCGACTTGTATTCCGTGCCAGAACTCGGGCGTTTGGCCGAAGAAGGCACCGAAGCGGATCGACATGGTGGGGGTGATTGAACGGCGGCCCAAGACGATTTCGTTGATCGCACGGGGCGGCACGCCGATGGCGCGCGCCATGGCGTTTTGGGAAATCGCCATAGGCTTAAGGTATTCCTCGAGCAGGATTTCTCCGGGTGTGATAGGTGGGTTCATGCTATAACGTGTAACGTTACACCGGTGTCGTTCAATGGTAATCTACAATTGCGACTTCGGACGGCCCCGATGCCGTCCATCGGAACACAATGCGCCACTGGTCGTTGATGCGGATGGAATGCTGCCCGGCGCGATTGCCTTTGAGGGCTTCGAGCCGGTTGCCGGGCGGCACGGCCATATTTTGCAACGCACTGGTCCGGTGGAGCTGCAGAAGTTTTCGCAGGGCGACGCGGTCAATTGCCGCAAAACGCCGGTTCTTTTCCTCGTGGAAAAGTTGCTCCGTATCGCGGTCGGCGAAGGACTGGATCATGAAGGAGAATTACCCGGCAGCGTGCGGGGATTTGGAGGACGGGGCGCAAAATGGGGCAAGGCGGTTTTTTGTTAGTTTTAACGCACCGCTTCCAACACGGCCTTGGGGGGTTTGGCAGCGACGCGGAGGAGGACGCGGGCGGCACCGGTGGGCTGGCGGCGACCTTGTTCCCAGTTGCGGAGCGTGGCGGGACTGATGCCGAACGCGGTCGAGAACTCCGTCTGGGTAAGGTGGAGCTTGGCGCGGATGGCGGCGACGGACTCGGGATCGATGTGATCTACGCGGGCGGCGGCTTTTTTGTTTCCGCGCAGGTAGGAACCCGCTTCACGGATGCCTTGGAGGAGATTTTGGAAATCGGCGTCTTTCATGGGAATTCAGATTTAATGAGGGTGGCGAGGATCTGGAGCTGTTTACGGTCGAGGTCTTCCTTTTCGTTTTTGGCGTAGGCGACGATGAGGAGGATAATGTGTTGTCGGGAGACGTGGTAGTAGATGACGCGAGCACCGCCGCGTTTGCCGTGGCCTTTGGCGGGGCGGCGGAGTTTGCGCAGGCCGCGCCCGCCGGGAATGAGGTCGCCGGCCTCGGGTTGCACCGCGAGGTGCATTTCCAATTCAAAGATTTCCGCCTCCGAAAAAAGGTCGGCGGCGGTTTTCTCGAAGGTGGGGAAGCGCACAAATTCCACGCGGCACATGCTGCGCCATTGGCGTAGCGTGTCAAGCGGGCTGTGGCACAAAAAATCCCGCTGGCGCTCATTGCCTTGCAGGTGCCGGTGGCTGCGGAGCTACGGGAACGGTTGTCGCGGTCGAGCCGATGTTTTGTTGGCCGAGGGCGCCGAGGATCGGGCGGACAAGCGCCCTGGTGAAGGGCATGCGTTCGTTGATCACGGGGTGCATGATGTGCGCCTGCGCTCCAGCCAAAAACATCAAGCCGCCGGCGACCAGGCCGCCGAACACGCCTAGGGGGATCTGGATGTCGCCCGGCAGTTTGAACTCATCCTTGGGCCGTAAAATCCCGACCAGAATCAGGGTCGGGATGAGCATGGCAAAAAACAGCAGCCCGTAGGTCAGCGGGATGGTGCTGACGAGGTCTATGGTTGGGTCTCCGGCGCGCAGGTCGGTCACCACCGGCTTCCAGACCGCATCCGCGAGGCGAAACGCGAGCCAGATGCCTCCGACCAACCACCAGGCCACGATGACACCCAAGCGCCGCCCGGCGACGAGGCCCGCGCACGCCAGGCTCAGGAACAGGGCCAGGCCAATCCAGTCGTTCATGAACTTCATGTGGGAGGCGGTTGATTTTTGGTGTGTGGCCGGCGGTCTATCCCTCCTGCACGCCGAGCGCGCGGATGGCGTCGTCAATCCAGATGATGCCGGACGCAAGTTTTTCGCAGGCGTCGTCACGCAGGGATACAAAACCGCCTTCAATCAAGCGGCTGCGCAGGTCCTGTTCGGATTCCCCCGTGGCCAGCCAGGTGCGGACTTTTCCGTCCACCCGCATCACCTCAAAAATGCCGGTCCGCCCCAGAAAACCTTGATGGCATTTCGGGCAGCCTTTGGGCGAGGGCATGGCTATCTTTTGCGGCACCGCGATGGCGTGCGAGGACTGGGAGAAGAACTCCACCGTGTCGGCATCCGGAGGCGCCCAGGTGCGGCAACTCGGGCAAAGCTCGCGCACCAGCCGTTGTGAAATCAACAGGCGCAGCGCCGCCGCCAGCACCTGGCGGTCGAGGTCGAGATTACGCAAGGCGGTCAAAGCGCCCACCGTGTCGCGCGCGTGCATCGTGCTCACCACGAGATGCCCGCTGATCGCCGCGCGCACGCCGATCTTGAACGACTCCGGGTCGCGCATCTCGCCGACGAAAATCACGTTGGGGTCCTGCCGGAGCACGGTGCGCAGGCCCGATTCGAAGGTGACGCCCATCTTGGGGTTGATGCCGATCTGGGTCGCGTGAGGCAGCGCGTATTCCACCGGGTCCTCGATCGTCACGGTGTTGACCGAGGTGCCCGACACTTCCTGCAGCAGTGCGTAGGAGGTCGAGGTTTTGCCCGATCCTGTCGGCCCCGCGACCAACACCAGACCCTCGGGCTGCCGGAGGTGGCGCCGGATCGCATCGCACGCCGCTTTGCTGATGCCGATCTTGTCCAACTGTAACAAGGACGCCGGGCGGTTCAGCAAACGCAGGGCGACCTTCTCCCCGCTCAAGGCCGGCGAGGTCGAGATACGCACGTCGAGCACGTGGCCCGTCTTCGGGTCCGTCCAGCGGAAGCGTCCGTCCTGGAGGTGGGCCTTTTCCGCCGTGTTGAGTTCGGCCATGACCTTGTAAACCGCCACCAATGATTCGCCCGCGCGCCTTCCGCAGCGCATGTTTTCGAACATCAAGCCAAAGCGCCTGAACCGCACCACGTAGCCGCCCTCCTGCGCCTCGATGTGGATATCGCTCGCACCCTCCGCCAGCGCCTGCGTCAAAACCTCGTGCGCCACCCGGCCGAGCTTTGCTTGATCATCGTTGTTGGATGATTCCCGCCTGAACAAGGACCCGAGGCGCGGTGCCAGATGCATGGCCCAGCCCACCGGGCCCGCCACGAGGCTCAGGAGATTGGCCCAAGGCCGCTTGCTTTCCGACAGCCCGCTGAATCGGGAACTCATCACCGCTCCCGCCATCCACCCGCCGAGCAGCATCACGTTAACACCCAGGGAAACCGACCGCGATGTGATCAAGACCTCCCAGTTCATAGAGAAATAGAGCGGTGGAACGCACCGGGGAGAACGGCCATCCGCAACCGATGAAGGCCTTCGGTGATGGGGTGGGTTTCATGACACATGATCTTCGCGTGGGAGTGGGAAGACGTTGCAGGCGCAAACTGAGGGGGTCGAACCGTTAATTGGGAATCGAGCGGTTTGGGTTGGTGGCCGCTGCACAATCAACGCCTCGCGCCCTTTGGATGGTTCGCCTTTGGAACCGAAAATCGCGAAGTGCCACGGTGAGACGGTCGCGGCAGGTTGGTGCTTTTCGTGATTGTTTGGCACTGCGGAGGGCTTTCTGCGCGCTGGCACCTCCAGTGCTGACGGGCCATTCGGCCACGCAACGCTCTCCTCCCTCTCATGAAAACCAAATCACTCCGCCTCGTGCTTCCCGCACTGTTTGTTCTGCTGCTCACTTCCGCCTTTCGGGTCTCGGCTGCAACCGTCACCGAGGACGCGCTTCTCTTCGCCATCGAGAAATTCCCGATCGAGCATCAGGGCCCGCAGGTCATTGATCTCAAGGTCCGTCTCGACTACGCCCCCGATATCGGCGGCAAGGAATACCCCGACTTCGAAGAGGTTTACACCAAGCTCATCACCTGGATGAAAACCTACCCCAACGAGACCGACTACTGGGAGCCCTTTAACCGCGCCCTCGCCGTCAAGCTCCTCGAAGCCTACCCGAAGGTCACCAGCGTCACCCTCGAGATTGTCGTCCACCCGACCTTTGGCATCCAGTATCCCCACTCCAGCCGCGTCACAACGAAGCGCTGACCCGGGGTCCCCGCGTCGCACGGTTAACCCTAAAAACCGCATCGGAAACCGCGGATTGCGCGGATGAACGCGGATACCAGAAGATCGCCAACGGTTGCTGTTTCACCTGCAGGGTGAGATCCTCTGGTTCGCGGTTTTTCTGCACCCTGTGTTATCCGCTGAATTCGCGTAATCCGCGGTTGGTTTGGACTGCCGAATCTAGTGCTTGATTGCAGAAATAAGCGATGTTCTGACGGGTGCTTTTGACCGGGGCCGACGTTGCCGGAAAGGATATGTGCCGCTGGCACACCTCCCTTACCTTCGCCTTGGCCGCAGCCAAAGTTACTCCGCCATTCTATCGCTTATATCCGCAATCAAGCACTGGGTTACGGCCCACCGTCGGGATGAGCCGTCGCGCCGGCGTTGGACAACGCGCCCGCTTCGGCCCGCCGCCTTCGTTGACGCCGTCGCAACTTTGGCGCGTGCTCAGGGTCCACCCTCTTTCCTTCCATGACCCGTCCTCGTAAACTTCTCCTCTGGTTCGTAGTCCTCCCGGCCCTGCTCATCCTCGTCTGCGTCGGCCTGTTGTTTGTGCCCGCCGTGCAGACCTTCGTTGTGCATCGCGCGCTGGCTTCCCAGCCGCAGGTCAAGGCGCAGGTGGACTCGGTCGCGGTCACTCTCGGCGGCGCGAATCTGCGCGGCCTTCGCTTCGAGCAACCTGGCCTGCTCGTTACCGCCCCGTCTTTTGAGGCCGATGTGCCCTTGCTCGATCTCGCCAGCCAGAAGATTGATCTCACCCGCCTCGTTGCGCACGACGTCGCCATCGTGATTGACCCCGCCGCAGCCGCCGCCGACGCGCTGGCCAATCCCCGCCCCGCCGACGCCGCGCCCGCCCCGTCTTCTCCCTTCGCCGGCCTGCTCAAATCCATCGCCCTTCCGGCCTCACTCCGCGCCGGCGGGGTGGATCTCGCCGGCACCATTCGTGTCCTTGGTGCGCAACCGGTCGAGGCCGCGTTTACGCTCAAGGGTGGCGGCATCGCCGCCGGCAGTGAGGGCGCGTTAACTCTCACGCTCAACGCCAGCGCCACGCAGGGCAAACTCGTCAGCGAAGTTCTGCTGCGTCCCACCCTCGGCGCCGACGGCCAACTCACCGCGCTCTCCGCCGTGCTCAACGCCACCGCCGAAAGCACCTCGCTCGCCACGCCCGCCAAACTCCAGACCGAGCTCGCCATCA
>JAIYBI010000225.1 GCA_027488595.1 Opitutaceae bacterium
AGTTAAAATGGTGTGCCCGGCGGGATTCGAACCCACGACCGTTCGCTTAGAAGGCGAATGCTCTATCCAGCTGAGCTACGGGCACGTTATGCAATAATCACTTATCCCCAACAGGTCCCTCGAGAATCTCTGATTCTACACCAGATATTGAACGTTGGACCAAGCAATTCCTTACCGTCTCACCTTATCTCCGCACAACCTTTTAAAAGAACACGACGGTCACTCGGCGGCTTTGGCGGCGTGGGCTCTGGCGACTTCGACGTATTTGCGGGCGAGTTTGCGGCCGGCGCCGCGTTCTTCCTCGGTGAGGGGGCGGATGACTTTGGCAGGACGGCCAAAAACCATGGAATCAGGCGGACAGGTGAAACCCTGCGTCACCAGCGAGCCCGCGCCGACGATGCTGCCGGCACCGATCACGGCTTTGTCGAGCACGATGGCGCCCATGCCAATGAGGCAGCCGTCCTCGATCACGCAGGCGTGCAGGATGGCGGCGTGGCCCACGGTGCAGTCCGCTCCGACGCGCACGCCAACACCATCGGAGAGATGGACGATGACGTTGTCCTGGATGTTGCTGCCGTCGCCGATGACGATGCTCTCGATGTCACCGCGCAGGACGGCGCCGTAGAACACGCTCGTGTCCCGGCCAAGTGTGACGTCGCCGACGACGGTCGCGCCTTTGGCGATGAACACCGCGCCGGAGGTGGCGGGGGTCTTTGAGAGATGCAGGTCGAGACGGTCTTGGACGGTCATGATGAAGATGGCGGCGTGCGGCGGGTGGCCGGCTCAGACGTAAACGTAAACGTAGATGGCGAACACCACCGCGAGCACGCCGGCGCCGGCGGCGAAGCCCCAGAGCAGGTTGCGCTGGCGCGCGGCGAGGGCGAAGGTGGATACGATGACAGCGGCCTGGGCGGCCAGCATGCCGAAGAAAAAGCGCTGGCTGCGCAGGTGGTGGCGCTCGGCGCTGAGGTTGGTTTTGCGGACCTGGATCTCGTAGATGCGGGCCACGTCGGCGACGAGCTTCGCCTCCACGTCGTAACGTGCGGCGTTGAATGTGAGACGGCTGATGGCGGTGACCTCGGCCGCCTTGATGAGCGGAGCGGTCAGGGTGTCGTAGTTGGCGGCGCGGTCCTTGGCGGACTTGAGCGCGGCGGCAAGGGGAGCCTCGGCGAGACCTTGCAAAAGGGGGTTGATCGTCTCGGGCGGTGCGTCCGCGTGCGCGGCGTCGAGCGCGGCGGTAACCTCGGGCGCGACCACGAGGGTGGCGGGCTTGGGAACATCGCCGGACCAACCGGCGGGGAGCGTCGCGCCGGTGGAGGCGAGCACATCAATGGTGTTGCGCTGTAACTCGCCGCGCAGGCGCTTGGCCTGGAAGAATGCCCACTGGTCGCCGGCCTTTGATTGGAGCTGGGCGGCGTAGGCGCGCTCGTATTGGGCCTTGGTCATCTCGCCGGAAGCCAGGCCCGCGAGGAGCGTGGCGATGACGGTCATGACGACGGGCATGGCCATGAAAAGCTTGCCCGCCTTGGTCTGGGGCACGTCGGCTTGTTCCTGGAGCTGCTGGAGGGGAGTGGATTTGGCCATGGAGAGATAAAGACTTCGCGAGGATGCAGCGGGAAAGGAAGTCAGAAACCCGGGACGGTGAGGCTGTGACCGTTGTCCTTGCGGCTGAGCTGAAGCAGGAAAGGTGCGGCCGCCTTTGCCCAGGCGGCGGGGCCGGGATACTCGCCCGCGCCCTCGGCGTAGCACTGGCGGAGCATGGCGGTGTCAATCACGCCCGGACTGAGTGGCACGGCGGCGAGCGGCGCGGGCAACTCCTCGGCGAGCGCCTGGGTGAGCCCCTCGATGCCCCACTTGCTCGCGCAGTAGGGCGCGAAGTCGGCGGAAACGGAGCGGCCCCAGCCGGAGGAAAGATTCACCACCACGCCCGAGCCGCGCTCGATCATGGCGGGCACGAAACCCTGGATCACATGCACGACACCGGTGAGGTTGACTTGAAAAAGCCGCGCGACCTCGGCGGAGTTTTGTTTCCAGAGCGGGGCGGGATTGGTGAGCAGGCCCGCGTTGTTGATGACAAGATCGGGCGCGCCGTGCTGGGTGAGCATACGCTCGGCCCAGAGCTCGACCTTCTTGGCCTCGGCGACGTCGAGCACGTCAAAGGTGCTGGGCGCGGCGATGGAGAAACGCAGATCGAGGATGGCCTCGGAGTTGCGCCCGCAGCCGATGACGGTGTGGCCGAGGGCGATGAACTCATCCACCAGCGCGCGACCGAGACCCTTGGTGCAGCCGGTGAGGACGATTTTTTTCATGACATCAGTAACAGGGTTTTGCATGCGGCGGTAAACCCCTGATTGGCGGGTCGGTGAATTGCATTGAGAACGGCGCAGGCTGAAACCATTCACCCTCGAAAAACGAATAGCTACGACAGATCAACGATACGCCCATGAACGACCTCCTTGAAGCCCGCCTCACCCCGGATCGCGGCACCGCAGCCTTTGTCACACGCGAGATAAACGCCGGCGAACTGCTGGGCACGCTGGCCGGACCACGGATAGAAACCCGCAACCGCTACACCATTGAACGCGACGGCCACCACTATGAACCCGGGGCGCCTGTGCGCTACGTCAACCACTCGTGCACGCCGAACGCGCGGTGGTCGGGCCACGAGTTGAGGGCGTTGCGGACGCTGCAGGCCGGTGAGGAAGTGACCTTCGACTACACCGAAACGGAATCTGGCTTCGCCGCGCCTTTTCTCTGCCGGTGCTTGAGCGAGAATTGCCGCAACGTGATCGGCGACCACTCAGCTCAAGAAGCGAACCATTCCGCAAGCCCGGGGGCCAGCTCGGCGGTGAGTCGTGAGTGACGCTCCGAGAACCCGGGGCCACCGACGGTTTTGTTGACATCCAGAATCAAGGGGCGGCCTTCGTGCTCCACGTAGTCAATTTTCCCGTAATCGAGCCCGATGCGCTCGCGGTAGGCGGAGACTGCGGCGGGAATCGGAATAGGCTCTTCGAGATCACCCGCGGACCAACGCACCACCGGCTTGGCCGACACGGAGCGAAACGCCATCTGGCGCGCGCCGCAGAAGTAAGCCCAACGCACTACATACGAGTCGCCCTCGCGTTCGGGTAGAAACCTCTCCACCACCCGCGTCCGATCACGCCAGACTGCGGCGGGCACGGAAGCGGCGGAGGAATAGATCGGATAGTCTCGCCCCTCCGGCGCGCGCGTGGCGCGGAAATTCTGCCAAAGCTCTTTCGGGTCCCAAGTCCACTTCAGCTTGCGAAACAAAACGCGCTCGGGGCCGGCGCCACAGTTGAGATCGGTTTTGACAATCACCGGCCCGGCATAGTCGCCGGGAGCGGAAACCATCAGTCCGCGATCCGGTAGACTTCGTTTACGGATGTCTACGCAGGCCCGGTTCCAGACTCGCGGGTAAGCGCGCAGCGCGCGCTCAAACCGATCCGGCACGACCGAGAGATCAACGTGAAGCAAGACCACGTCGGCCGGCGGCAGATTGGCGCAGCCCGCGTGATGCACGATCTCGATGCCCTGCTGTTGCCAATGCGGACAGAGGCCGAAGATGTAGTGGGTTTCGACCCGGCGCAGATTGGCGCGGTCGTGGTGCAGGATGAGTAAACGCATTAACGGCTCTGAAGGCTGAACTTGCTCAGACCGGCCTTGCGGCACGAGTCCATGACAAAGGCGAGGGTCTTGAGCGGGGTGGTTTCGTCGGCGCGGATGAGCACGGGCATGTCGCGGTTGGCCTCGCGCACCTGGGCGAGGAGCGAAACGAGTTCATCATTGGTGATGACGCGCGGCGGCACGGAGTCGGTGCCGAAGCTGAGCGTGCCGTTTTCTGCAATGGCGAGAATGATGCTACCGGCGAAGGCGTTTTTACCCGCCGTGTCCACGCGCGGAAGGGTGATGTTAAGCGTGCCGGGCGAGCGAAACTGCATCGTCACGAACGAAAAAAACACCAGCATCACGAGCACATCAATGACCGGCACGAGGTTGAG
>JAIYBI010000471.1 GCA_027488595.1 Opitutaceae bacterium
TCGGCTCCACCGCCTCCGGCACGTCCGTCGCCGCCTCCGCCTCCCTCGATCTCACCGGCCTCTCCCCCGCCGCCGAACCCGTCACGCTCTCCGGCGGCATCCTCCGCAACTCCGCCGCCTCCGCCGCCACTTTCTCCGGCCCGCTCTCGCTCGCCGCCCCGTCCTCCGTCTCCGCCGTCGGCAACCTCACTTTATCCGGACCGCTTTCCGGCAACTCCACTCTCACGGTCGCCTCCGGCCTAGTCCGTCTCACCGGCGACTCCCGCCCTGCCGCCACGCCCGTCCTCGTCGCCCCCTCCGCCACCCTCGCCGGCGACGGCTTCCTCGGCGGCTCCCTCACCGTCTCCGGCACCCTCGCCCCCTCCGCCACCACCTCCTCCGTCTCCACCTTCACCGTCGCCGGCCCCGCCACTTTGCTCCCCGGTTCCTCCACCACCTTCCGTATCCAAAAATCCAATAACACCGCCTCCTCCGACCGTCTCGCCGTCTCCGGCCCGCTCATCCTCGGCGGCTCTTTCTCCGTCACGCTCTTCGGCCAGCCGCTCGCCGCCGGCGACACGTTTACCGTCTTCTCCGCCGCTTCCTTCTCCGGCGCGTTCTCCTCCGTCTCCCTGCCCTACCTTTCCGGCGACTTGATCTGGGATCGCTCCGACCTCGCCACCTTCGGCATTCTCCGCGTCATCTCCCTGCCCGCCGTTTCTACTCTCGCCCAGCGCCGCGACTGGCTGCTCACCCGCCTCGGCGACGACCCCGGCGGCGTCGATGGCTTCACCGCCGCCGGCGGCTTTTTCGCCCGGGGCGACACCGACACCGGCCGCGCCTACGCCCTCAGCCGCTCCCGCAGTCTCCTCGCCGGCCACCTCGGCGGCGCCGTCCAGGTTGACCTCTTCTACATCTGGCCCGCCATCGATCTCGCTATCCGCTACGGCCCCCACCTCGACGCCGAAACCCACGCCAACATCCGCCAGATCGTCCTCACGTTCTATCAGTATAAGGACACCACCACCTCCAACCTCAAAACCCTCGGCCACGTCGTCCGCTTCCTCGGCGGCGAACTCTACGGCCAGCCCGCCTTCGACGCCGCCAAGGATCCCGCCAACAATCTCACCAACGACTGGCGCGCCTCCGACCCCGCCGCCCGCGCTTCGCTGCTCAGCCACATGGCGAGCTTTGCCACCACCGGCTGCGGCGAGGTCGCCTCCCGTCCCTACGTCTGGAAAAACCTGCTCCCGCTTCTCAGCCTCGCCCAGCTCGCGCAAGACGCCGAGATCCGCAATCGCGCCGCCCTCGCCTTCGAGGCCTGCCTCGCCCAGCACGCCGGCTACTGGCTCCGCGGCCACCTCGCCATGCCGACCACTCGCAGCTACCCCGACATGCTCGAGCAGCACCCCACCAGCGGCGCTTCGATGGGCATGTTCTGGTTTCTCTTCGGCGGCGAACTCCCCGCCCTCGACAGCGAATCCGCCCTCCTCACCGCCGTCATGAACCCGGCCGTCTCGCCCATCCTCGAGCTCGCCGCCTCCTCCCGCGACACCCCCTTTTTCTCCCGCAGCCGCAACGGCCCGAACTACCTCCAATCCTACCTCGAGCGCGACTACGCTCTCTTCGCCGATGGCCCCGTCGGCCCCAACAGCGGCCAGGTCTACGCCAACGGCGTCGTCTGGACCGACCCCTCCCGCTCCCGCTACAGCCACCTCTGGGTCGCCAAGCCCATCCACGACGATCCCTCCGCCATCAACGTCTCCAACACCCACGGCAAAAACTCCCGCCAGTTCGCCGAGACCGTCGCCCGCGACGCCCTTCTCTACAGTTTCGACATCGCCCCGCCCGCCGATCTCGCCGCCACCCCCACGCCCACTCCCTACGGCATGGGCTACGTCCCCGGCGGCTACCGAGCCATGGTCAACGACTCCGCCTCCACCGGCGAAATCTTCCTCCACTACGGCACCGTCCTCATCGCCATCCGCTCCGAGCTCCCCTTCGGCTGGAACCCCTCCACCACCATCACCTACCCCTCCGGCACCGTGCGCGCCGGCGACTCCGAATTCCTCATCGACGGCGACACCGCCACCACCCGCCCGCCCGCCACCTTTACCACCCCGCTGACCGCCAACTTCCGCTTCGCCGTCGCCATCGAGACCGCCCGCCCCGCCGACTTCCTCGGTGCCACTCCCGCCGACCAGCTCGCCGCTTTCCGCACCGCCATCCTCGCCATCCCCAAACCTGGGCGCGATCCCGCCGCCCCCACCACCGCCGTTTACACCACCCGCCGCGGCGACCGCCTCCGCCTCACCCGCTCGCAGGACATCGCCACCTACCCCGTCACCGTCAACGACGCCCCCGTCGAGAACGCCCTCTTCCCTCGCATCGAAAACCCCTGGATCTACCAGCCCGCCGGCTCCACCACCCTCGTCCTCCGCTCCCCCGACCGCCGCGAGGTCCTCGACCTCTCCACCTGGACGCGCACCACCGTCACCGGCCCCACCGACTTCACCGCCCCCGTCTTCACCAACGTCCCCGCCAACCTCACCGTCACCCCGACGCACCCACAACCAACCGTCTCCTACAACGCCTCCGCCCTCGACGACATCAACGGCCCCGTGCCCGTCACGTTCTTCCCGCCCAGCGGCTCCGTCTTCACCCCCGGCACCACCACCGTCGTCACCGCTACCGCCGCCGACTCCGCCCTCAACACCGCCACCGCCACCTTCACCGTCACCGTCCTTCCTTACCCGAATCCGCCCCCGCCCGTCGCCCCCTTCACCGTCCAAAACATCGGCGCGCAACCCACCACCGCCGGCTCCGCCCGCCACGATGTCGCCAACCGCGTCCTGCTCGTCACCGGCACCGGCGGCACCAGCGGCACCGGCGCCAGCGGCGACATCTGGAGCGGCACCAGCGAGGGCTTCACCTTCGTGTCCCGCCCATGGACCGGCGACGGCGTCTTCACCGCCCGCGTCCACAGCTTCTCCGCCACCGACTCCGGCGCCAAGGCCGGCCTCATGTTCCGCGAGTCCTCCGCCACCGGTGCGAAGAACTCCATCACCTACATGGGCGCGGGAGGCGCGGCCTTTTTCCAAAACAAGACCACCACCAACGGCGGCGCCTCCGTCACCTCCACCACCGGCCGGGGCTTTCCCGAATGGATCCGTCTCGTGCGCAGCGGCAACACCTTCACCGGTTTCTTCTCCCACGACGGCGTCACCTGGACGCAACAAGGCACCGCCGTCACCCACACCCTGACCGGCACGGCCCTCTCCGTCGGCCTCGCAGTCGCCCCGCGCACCGGCGGCCAGACCGCCACCGCCATCTTCGACAACTTCACCCTCCACGCCCCCCTCGACACCTGGCGCCTCGCGAACTTCGGCACCGACCAAAACACCGGCCCCGCCGCCGACACCTTCGACTTCGACGCCGACGGCGCCCCCAACCTCCTCGAATACGCCCTCGGCACCACGCCCACCGACCCCGCCTCCGTCTCCTCGCCGTCCGTCTCCCTGCTCCCCGCTCCCGGCGCCTTACTCCAGATCACCTTCCTCCGCGCCCGCCCCGATGTGACCTACATCGTCGAGTCGTCCCCCGACCTCGCCACTTGGTCCACCCTGGTCACCAACCCCGGCACCCTCGGCCAGTCCGTCACCGTCACCGACTCCGCCGACCTCTCTGCGAACCCGCGCCGCTTCCTCCGTCTACGCGTCTCCGCACCATGAAACGCTCCACCGCCTCTCTCTTTATCGTTTTACGCGTTTCGCTCTGGCTCGCCCTCGGTTGGGGCGGCGCAGTCTCCGCCTTCGGTCAGGCCGCACCCGCCGCCACCGTCAAGGTGGTGCCCTCCGGACAACCCGCCTACACTTCGCCGCACCAACCCATCCTCGTGCTGCCGCCCACGGGCTCCGTCTCGGCCACGCTCACCGCCCAACCCTTCAACTTCACTCCCACCACCTACACTTGGTCCCAGGTCGCTCCGGCCAGCGTCCTCACGCAACACCTCCACGCAGCCCAAGCAAAGGTCGATCTCTCCGCCACCAACAGCGCGCAGATCACCGCCACTTTTCCCGCCCGCGGCGTCTATCAACTTCTGCTCACCGCCACCGACGGCATCTCATCCGTCACCGCCCCGGTTTGGATTCAAGTCTGGGACCACACTTCCGGCTTCAATCCCTTGAAACGCATCGGTCGCAACCCCGGTCTCACTCCGCCCGCCTCCGTGCGCCAGCTCACGCCCGACCCCGGACCGTTCCAACATCCGCGTCTCCTCTTCACCAACGCCGACTGGTCCGAGCTCAACGCCAAGACGTCCTCCTCGGCCGACGTCATTTCCGCCGTCAGCTCGCTCCAGTCCTCTCTCAACGCTAACTTCGACAAATCCAGCGCGCCCGCTGGCGCGCTCCGCGCTTACGCCAACGCCCTCGTTGCTTGGGCCGACGGCGGCTTCAACGACGCCGCCTACTCGTCGAGTGTCGCCCCCGTCCGCCAGTTCGGCGACCGCGTCTCTTTCGGCAACGACCCCGGCGGCCAGTTTCCCGACGCCCTCCTCGCCGCCTCCTACCTCCAGTGGGTCAAGGTCAACCCCTCCCTCGCCCAGTCCTCCGTCACTCCCTCCGACCAGTCCCGCTTTCTCTACCTCGCCAAAACCGCCGCCGCAGCCGCGCGCGCGGAACTCGTTCGCGTTCGCCTCGGCGCCTCCGACCCCGTGCCTCCTGTCATCGCAAGCGCCCACGACATGGCCGTCGTCTACGACCTGCTCTACGCTTGGATGACCAACGCCCAGCGCACCGACTTCCGCGACTACCTTTTCACCATCGGCTACGGCTACTACAACACCGGCACCGGCGGCGTCGCACGGACCCAGCCCACGCGGTATGCCGTAAACGGCGATTTCCCCAATCAGGTCGATCCGACCACCCTCTCCGCTCTCGTCATCGAGGGCGAGGAGTCCGCTGTCACTCCGTCCGTCATTGCTGCCACTGTTCCCGTCGCCTCGCCCGCCACAGGTCCCGCCGCCTGGCCCAACGCCTCGCCTGCCTCCGTTTGGAACATTTACCGCATGGCCCGCTGGTATTCCGAGGACCGCATCACGCCTTGGGGCTCTCCGCTTCACCATCACGCCTACCTCAATTTCAGCACCGGCTTCTCCGGCCCCGCCATGCTCGCCCTGGCCCGTCGCGGCCAAAACATCTTCGTCACTTCGAATCTCTACCAATCCTCCCTCCACGCCTTCAACAACCTCAACCCGCGCCCGTCCGACAGCTCCATGGTGCTCTGGGACCACCACGATTCCCTCGGCTTCGGCAACGGCCCCAACGTTTACGCCGGTCCCTACCTCGCCCGCTATATGTTCCCGGACGATCCGCTGCTCGATTTCGTCTACCCCGCCTTCCGCAAGGAAATCAGCAGCGCCCTGCTCACCGCCATGTTTCATGTGGACCGCACCAGGCCCGCCATGTCGGCCGTTGCCCAGAGCAAGGCGCTCTCCCTGACGCGCTTCGATCCCTACCGCGGCGCCGGTGTCACCCGCAATTCGTGGTCCGAGAACGACCTCTCCCTCTACTTCGAATGCCGCCCCGATGTGCAGGGCCACATGCACGCCGAGGCCAACAACTTTTCCCTCTACGCTCTCGGTCGCGCCTGGGCCAGTCCGCCCGGCTACCATGTCACGTTCAACGAGGCAGTATCCACCGTGCTGATACAAAACCCCGCCCTCGCCGCCACCGACACCGTCACCGATGGCTTCGTCGGCCAGAGCCCCAGCTCCTCGACCACCTCGCAGACTCGCGGCCAGTTCCCCACGCCCCCGGGTAAAATTCTCGAAGCCACCGAGGACCCCGCCGGCCAGTGGACGCTCTTCGCCGGCGACGCCACCGCCGCCTACCAATACGCCTTCGAAAGCGGCCAGACCGCGCAGGACACCGGCCGCCGCACCGCCGACTTTTTCTACGGCGACTCCCTCGCCCAGTTGTATCCCGGTTACAACCCCGCGACCGACACCGCCACGCTCAAGCTCGGCAACCTCGCCTTCAACGCCGTCCAGTTCGCCATCCGCTCCGTCCTCACCGTGCGCGGCAGCCTGCCCTACGTCCTCGTCATCGACGATATCAGCGCCGACGGCGTCACCCCGCGCAACTACCGCTGGAACATGTCCGCCGCAGTCAGCTTCGGCGGCTCGGGCGGACGCTTCGTCGACGCCAACAACAACGACATCTATTCTTCCCTCCGCCTCCAGTCCGGCGCCACCGCCACCGACGCCATTCTCTTCCACTTGCGCGACGCCGCCTCCGGCCCGCGCCTCCTCGTCCGCGATCTCTCGCCCGCCGCCTCCGGCCAGCCCGCCATCTTCATCGACACCCGCCCCACCAACGACCCGCGCGGCGCCTTGACCTACGGCTACGACAATAACCTCCAGCAATACGTCAACGTCCCCACCAACCGCCTCCTCATCCCGCGCAACAACGTAGTGAAACCCGACTACAAGGTCCTGCTCTTCCCCCACCAGTCGGGCGCCGCCCTGCCGATCACGTCCTGGACCAACAACCAGACCGTCGCGACCATCGACCTGCGCAACAACTTCACCGACCGCCTCACCTTCGATTCCACCCGAGCCGACAAACGCACACGCGTCACCCGTTTTACCCGCACCCTCTCCGGCCGCTCCGCACCTTCCCTCTCGCTTCCGGCCAACCTCGTCGCCCCGGCCTCCGCCGCCACCCCGTCTTTCAACGGCCAGCCCGGCGCCGCCGTCACCTTCACCATCACCGCCACCAGCGACACAGGCGCCACGCTCACGCCCTCCGTCAGCTCCCCGTCCGGCACCGTGTTTCCCGTCGGCGAGAATATCGTATACGTCACCGCCACCGACTCCTTCGGCCAGGTCGAATCCGCTCAGTTCACGATCACCGTCGCCCCCGTCCCTCCGTCCAACCTGACGGTTACGCCCGGTTACACCACGAACACCCTCTCCTGGACCGCCTCCGGCAACGCATCCGGCTATCTCGTCAAACGCTCCGTCGTCCCCGGCGGTCCCTACACGCTCGTCGCCACCGTCTCGGCCGGCGCCACCTCTTACACCGACACCGGACTCATCACCGGCACAACCTACTACTACATCGTCACCGCCTCGACCAACGGCGCCGAAACCGCCCCTACCGCCGAGGCCTCGGGCATCCCGCCAACCGGCACATCGGTCAAAGCCAACAACACCACCGCCCTCGACCAGCCCTCCAGTTGGACCCAGGCCGCCGTGCCCACCCCACCGGACAGCGCGTCCTGGAGCGGCACCTACTCCAACGGCACCGCCTCCATCGGCTCAGGACTCGCCCTCAGGGGTATCACCGTCGCCACGGTCTCCACCCCCATCACCATCGATTCCGGTTCCGGCAACCTCACCCTCGGCACCGGCGGCATCAACCTCTCCGCCGCCACCCAGAATCTTTCCATCAATGCCCCCGTCATCCTCGGCGCCGAACAAATCTGGAGCATCGCCTCCGGCCGCACCCTCACCCTCGCCAACCCGATCCTCGCCGGAACCACACCCGCCCCCGCGCTGACCCTCTCCGGCACCGGCACACTCGGCTTCAGCGGCACCGGCCCCGCCAACCTCTACTCCGGAACCATCTCCGCCAACGGCACCACGCTTCGCGTCACCCAGGCCACCGGCAACCTCACCCTCGGATCCGCCAATTTTCCATCCGGCTCAACCAACGCCTTCGCCGCCATCACCGGCGTCGGCGGCTCGCGTCTGACGCTCGACGCCCCGTCCGCCAACCTCGCCTTTGCCAGCAACAGCGCCGGCTTCACCTTCGTCCTCCGCAACGGCAACGTCACCTACAGCCCGCTCAGCGGCAGCACCGACTCCACCAGCGTCCGCGTCGAGGGCGGCAACTTCACCCTCTCCCCCACCGCCGCCCGCTACCAACTCGCCGCCGCCAACCAGACTTTCGATCTCCTCGGCGGCACCGTCGATGTCTCCCGGGTCACCTCCTTCGGCTTCCGCGTCGGCGGCTCCGGCTCCGGCACCCAGACCGGCGCCCAAAATGTCGTCGCCACCCAGTCCGGCGGCACGCTTCTCGCCCCGTTCTGCAGCATCGGCGGCAGCGACACCATTGCCACCCGCAGTCCCTCCTACACCCTTTCCGGCGGAGTTTTTTCGGTTAACACCACTCTCACCATCGGTGCCGACACCGGTGGCAACGGCACCTCCACATTCGCTTTTTCCGGCGGCACTCTCCGCATCCCCGGCACCCTCTCCGGCGGCCAGTCCGGCGCCCGCCAGATTTTCGCAATGAGCGGTGGCACCCTCGCCGCCGGCACTCTCAACTTCACCAACCTTCGCTCCACCGACGCCTCCGCCAACGGTTCCTTCGTCCAGTCGGGCGGCACCCTCGCCCCGGGCGATATCGGCACCGCCGGGAAAACCTCCGTCACCGGCTCCTATACCCTCGGCGCAAACGCCACCTTGATCATAGACATCGGTGGCATTACCCAGGCCACCGCGTATCAGAACGGCACCTACGATACCATGTCCGTGACCGGAAACGCCACCCTCGCCGGCTCGCTCGCGATCAGGCTCATCAACGCCTACACCCCGCCAAACGCGTCCTCCTTTACCGTCCTCTCCTCGGGCGTCCCGCTCTCGGGAGCCCTGGGCAACGTAGCCTTCAACCAACGACTCTCCACCGCCGGCGGCGAAGGGACTTTCCTCGTAACCAAGGTCAACAACACCGTGGCGCTCTCCCAATATCTCAACGCCCTCGATTCATGGCGCCTCTCGAACCTCGGCACCTCGTCCAACACCGGCAACGCCGCCAACCTCGCTGACCCCGACACCGACGGCGTCCCCAACCTCCTCGAATACGCCCTCAACACCAACCCCACCGACCCCGCCTCGGCCGGCGCTCCAATCCTTCAGGTCTCGGGTCTCAGCCCTCAGCCCTCGTTTCTTCAACTCTCCTTCCTCCGCGCCCGCTCCGATCTCACCTACTCCGTCGAAGCCACCTCCGACCTCACCCCGCCCGCCTCCTGGACCACCCTCGCCACCAACCCCGGCAACGTGAGCCCGTCCACTCCCGTCAGCGTCACCGACACCGCCGACCTCGCCGCAAACCCGCGTCGCTTTCTCCGCCTTCGCGTCACCGCCCCATGAAACGCTTCATCGCCATCACTCTCGCCGTGCTGCTTTTCCCCGTTCTGGCTTCCGCCGCCGGCAACCCTCTCAACCTCACGCCCGGCACCGCCGCCACCGTCACCCTCGGCTCCATCGCCACCCTCGCCAACTTCAACACCTCCCTCGGCTCCGGCGAGATCTCCTACTCCAACTCCGACCTCGCCTCCCGCACCTACGTCGTCCGCCTCCCCTCCGGTTTCAACGCCGCCGATGCCACCAAAAAATACGGCCTCCTCACCTACATCGACGCCGGCTCCCCCCACTCCTTTCCCGCCTCCTACGCCACCGCCCTCGACGCCCACGATGTCATCTGGATCGCGGGCAACGGCATCGACAATGCCCAGTCCGTCAACCTCCGCCGCGGCGTCGCCCTCATGGGCGCCTTCCGAATGACCGAGCTCTACTTCATCGACCCCGCCCGCATCTACGCCTCCGGTCTCTCCGGCGGCGGCCGCACCGCCTCCGACCTCGCGTATTTGCGCAACGACTACTTCCGTGGCTTCATCGGCCGCGTCGGCTCCAGCATCCCCGGCGTCATCCCCGGCTGGGAATCCGCCGGCACCAACTCCTCAAACTCCGACGCCGGCTACGAGACCGGCAGCGGTTCCTCCGTCGTCCTGCCCGTTTCGTTCCGCACCGCCATCATGACCCAATACGGCGACTTCCGCCGCGCCGAAAACCTCGCCATCTACCGCTGGGGCCACCTCAACCACGGCAACACCGCCCGCGCCTTCGTCCGCCCCGGCGGCCACTCCGACACCGTCGGCGCCAGCTTCACCGACGCCCTCCGCTTCTTCCACCATCCGCTGGTGGACGTGATCTGGGATCGCTTTGAAAACAACCTCCTCGCCGCCAACGTCCACCCCGGCAAGACCGCAGCCGGCTCCGGTTTCACCGCCGTCTCCGGCGATGTCACCGAGACCTCCTACGCCTACAACTCCGTCAACCACGGCGTCCTCCGCATCGCTGGCGACGGCGCCCTCGCCCAATCCAACGACTCCTTCGCTTGGAAAAACGACTTCGGCATCCTCCTCGACGCCCGTCTCCGCTCCCAAAACGCCACCACCGCCGGCCAAAACCAGCAGATCGGCCTCCATCTCGTCGCCGACTCCGCCACCGGCCCCGTCGCCTCCCGCCCCGGCTTCCACCTCTACTGGTGCTACGGCGCCGCCTACCGCGCCGAGCTCGTATCCACCACAGGCATACGCCAGACCCTCGCCACTTGGGAACACGCCGCCACCCACCCCATGGCCCTCGCCGCCACCGACAAGACGTTCTGGGGCGACACCGCCGCCCCCGACTTCGCTGGCAAGTCCAAATCCTTCCGCGGCGAGGACGTCCGCCTCGCCCTCAACGCCTCCGGCTTCCAGCTCACCTTCAATCGCTACGCCAACAACCTCCAGACCGCCTACCCCGGCGTCGTCCTCGTCAGCCAGGACGCCTCCACCCCTTTCGCCGAACACATCCCGATGATCCTCCAGGGCCTCTGGTCCGAGGTCGAGACCTCCCTCGTCAACGCCCTCCCGTCCGGCGAATACCGCCTCCTTTTTTCCAACTCCGCCCTCGTCTCAGGCCAACCCGTCGGCACCGCCGTCGTGGACGAGCTCCGCCTCGTCGGCTCCTCCGGCCCGCAAGCCGCGCCCGCCACCCTCGCCGTCACCGCCCCGGCCAATACTTCCCGCAACCTCGCCTGGTCCCAGCTCAACGGCGCCGCCTCCTACCGTATCCAGCGCTCGACTACGCCGGACTCCGGCTTCACCGATCTCATCACCGTTCCCGGCACCGCCTCGACCTTCTCCGACACCGTCCCGTCCAACATCGCTTACTACTACCGCGTCGCCGCCCTCTCCCTCGACGCCACGCTCGGCCGCTGGTCCGACGTCGCCTTCGCCAAACGCACCCCAACCCTGCCCGCCGCCCCCACCGGCCTCGCCGCGACCTTCCCCGCCGCCGCCCAGGCCCGCCTCGCCTGGACCGACGCCGCCACCACCGAGACCGCCTACCGCGTCGAGCGCAGCCCCGCCGGCTTCGCCCAGTGGTCACTCGTCTCCGGCCTCCTCGCCGCCGGCACCACCGTCTTCCTCGATACCTCCGTCGCTACTGGCTCCGCCTACGATTACCGCGTCTCCGCCCTCAACGCCGATGGTCTCTCCACCTACGCCACCCTCACCACCACCATCCCCGACGTGACCCCGCTCCAAGCCTGGCGCTACTCCGCCTTCGGCACCACCTCCCCGACCGGCGACGCCGCCGACCTCGCCGACCCCGACGCCGACGGCGTGTGCAACCTCCTCGAATACGCCCTCGGCACCACTCCTACCAACGCCGCCTCCGTCTCATCTCCGCTCCTTCAGGTCTCAGGTCTCAACCTTCAGGTTTCGTTCCTCCGCGCCCGCTCCGACCTCACCTACACCGTCGAGGCCACCTCCGATCTCACCATGCCTTCCCCGTGGCCCGCTATCGCCACCAACCCCGGCACCGTCGGCAATTCCGTCACCGTCACCGACTTCTCCGATCTCTCCCTCACCCCCCGTCGCTTCCTTCGTCTCCACGTCACCGCCCCCTGAGTAACATGATTATCCGCATCATCTGGTTCGCGCTCGCCGCGACCTCCACCGTCCTAGCCGCTCCAGTTTCTGAGCCTCCGCGCAGCCCATCTGCCGAAAGTCTGCTCGTGTCCGAAAAACAACGCGACGAGCGCCTTGCCTGGTGGCGCGAGGCCCGCTTCGGCATGTTCGTCCACTGGGGTGTCTACTCCGGCCTTGAGGGTTCTTGGCGCGGCCAGCCCCAGCGCGGCTACGCCGAACACATCCAGCGTGCGCAAAAGATTTCCATGGCTGACTACCGCCGCGATGTCGTCTCCCCCTTCAACCCGAAAAACTTCGACGCCGACGCCTGGATCCGCGCCGCCCGCGCCGCCGGCATGGGCTACTTCGTCATCACCGCCAAACACCACGACGGCTTCGCCATGTTCGATTCCAAGGCGAGCCCCTACAACATTGTCGCCGCCACCGCCTTCGCCCGCGATCCCATGCCGGCCCTGCGCGAGGCCTGCCGCAAATACGGGGTCAAGTTCGGCTTCTACTACTCTCACGCCTTCGACTGGGGCGAGGAGAACGCTCCGGGCAACGATTGGGACTACAACAACCCGGGCGGCGACAAACTCCTCCACGGCGCCAACTGGTGGTTGAATGACGCCACGTTCCTACCCAAGGCCCGCCGCTATGTGGACGAGAAAGCCATCCCGCAACTCCTCGAACTCATCCGCCAATACCAGCCCGACCTGCTTTGGTTCGACACCCCTCACAAACTCCCTCCCGAGGAAAACCTCCGCATCCTCGCCGCCGTCCGCGAGGCCGCCCCGCACATTCCCGTCAACAGCCGCGTCCTCAGCGGCCAGTTCCGGCCCTTCTACACCGGCCTCTACGACTACCTCAGCACCACCGACAAACCCGCCGAGTTTCCACCCCAGACCGGGGACTGGGAGGGCATTCCCACCACCAACGAATCTTACGGCTACAGCGCCCACGACCTCAGCCACAAACCACCCTCCCACTTCATCGGACTGCTCGCCAAGGCCGCCGCCCGCGGCGGCAACATCCTGATGAACATCGGCCCGCGCGCCGATGGCTCCATTGACACCAAGGACCTCGCCATCCTCGAGGGCATCGGCGCGTGGTGGAAGGTAAACGGCGAATCCATTCGCGGCACCACCCGCACTCCTCTTCCGGTCCAGGCCTGGGGCGAGTCCACCCGCCGGGGAAACCGTCTCTACCTCCATGTTTTCCAGTGGCCGACCGACGGCCAACTACGAGTCGGCGGCCTCCTCAGCCCCATCGCCAAGGCCTGGTTGCTCGCCGCTCCCGAGCGAACGCTGGCCGTATCCGGCAACCGGATAACGGTGCCGCCCGCCGCACCCGATCCGACCGACTCCATCGTTGTCATCGAATGCGCGGAGGAGCTGCGCACCGAACCCATCCGCCTGCTCTCGTCCACCGTGCCCGCCGACACGCTCCGCGCCTTCGATGCCGAACTCACGGGCAAACTCCGCCCCGGTCCGGGCAAGGAGCGCGACGCCTGGGTCCAGAACTGGCGCGCCCTCTCCGACGCCGTGACCTGGCGTGTCCGCGCCGACGCGCCCATGGCTTTCGATGTCGAAATCGCCTACGACGCTCCCGAAGCCCAGCAGGCGAAAACCGCCGAGGGCGACGCCGGCAAGGAACAACTCAAAGCCCGCCTCGGTGCCGGCGGGACCTTCTCGGTGCGCATCGGCGATCGCGTGATCAATAAAAGCGTCCGTCCGGGGCTGAATATCCGCGAAGCGCTGGGCCTCGCGGTCTTCGCTACCGGCGAGCAGGAGATTCGCGTTCAAGCCCTCGAAATCAGCGGCGAGGAACTTTTCCGGCTGCGCCACCTCCGCCTCGTTCCCCGCGCCTTGCCCAAACCCTCCGCCCCGACTCTATGATCTTTCGACTCATCATTCTTTCTTCGACGCTGTTTGTCGCTGGCGCGCTCGCCGCAGGAAGCGAATTCCACGTCGCGCCTAGCGGCTCGGATTCCGCCGATGGCAGTCGCGCGCATCCCTTCGCCACCCTCACCCGCGCCCGCGACGTCATCCGCACCGCGCCTCGCCCCGCCACCGTCTGGATCGCGGGCGGCGATTACCTCCTCAAGGAAACCTTCGCTCTCACCGCCGAAGACTCCGGCACCGCCGATGCCCCCGTCGTCTGGCGCGCCGAGCCCGGACAAACCCCGCGCCTCCTCGGCGCAAGCCGCCTCGCGGCCTCCGACTTCCAGCCAATCACCGACACCGCCACACTCGCCCGCATCGCCCCCGCCGCACGCGATCGGATCGTAGCGCTCGATCTCTCAGCCCTCGGCGTCACCCACAAGCGCCGCTTCAAAGACGTGTTTGGCGACACCGGCGGACTCGTTGATCTCTTCGTCAACGGTCGCCGCGAGGCGCTCGCCCGCTACCCAAACCAGGGCTCGATGACCATCGAGCGCGTCCTCGAAAACGCCGGCGGCCCCACCGGCAAGGACTGGTCATCCGGCAACTGGCCCAAGCCCCCCGCCAACGGCCCCGGAGCGCTCTTTGTTTACCGCGAAGAGTTCGCCGCGCGTCACGCGCTCTGGGCGAGGCAGCTCGACCGCGGCGTCTGGATCCGCGGCTATTGGCGCATCCCCTGGCAATCCGAGGCGGTGCGTATCGGGGAAATTGATACATCTGCCCGCACCGTCCGCCTGGCCCGGCCTGTGGCCAATGGAGTGGGCAACAAATACACCCGCCCAGCCGGCAACGGCAAGGAACCCTACTGGGCCCTCAACCTCCTGGAGGAGATTGATCGCCCGGGCGAGTGGTGCGTCGATTTCACCGACGACAAACTCTACTACTGGCCCTCGGCCCCGCTCGAAAACTCCGAGGTGCTGCTGGCCGATCGCACCGAGCCCGTCGTTTCGCTCACCGACGCCGCTTTTGTCACCCTGCGCGGTCTGACCATCGAGGCCAACCTCGGCCCCGGC
This sequence comes from Opitutaceae bacterium, assembly GCA_027488595.1. Classification (GTDB taxonomy): domain Bacteria; phylum Verrucomicrobiota; class Verrucomicrobiia; order Opitutales; family Opitutaceae; genus IMCC26134_A. The sequence goes on from JAIYBI010000471.1 coordinate 14,684, forward strand.
GTCGTCGTGCGCGGCGGCTCCGACGTGCTTCTCGCCGGCAATACCGTGCGTAATGTGGACGCCTTCGCCATCCGCATCGAACGCGGCTTCCGCCACACCGTGTTGAGCAACGATCTCTACCACCTGGGCGAGGGCGGCGTCTGGCTTTCCGGCGGCGATGAAAAGGCGACGCCGCGCGTTCCCGCCGCCCATCGCGTCGTCAACAACCACATCCACCACTTCTCCGAACTCATCCCCGTTTACACTCCGGGTGTGAACTCCGGCTATTCAGGCGCGGGCGGCGGCGGGCACCACGAGGCCGTCGGCATGTATGTCGCGCACAACTTCATCCACGATACTCCCCACGGCGGCGTGCTCTTCGGCAGCTGGGACAGCACCTTCGAGTTCAACGAGGTCAGCCGCTACTGCCTCGTTTCCGACGACCTCGGCGCGTTCTACGCCTACGACAAATTCGGACGCTTCGGCGGTCACACCTTCCGCCACAATCTCATGCACTCGAGCCCGGTGGGCGACGGCATTTATTTCGACCTCGACCACCCCGACATGACGCTTGAAGGCAACATCGCCTACCTCCGCAGCGGCACCGGCCGCGGCACCGGCTTCCTCTACAAAATCGGCAGCCAGGCGAAAAACCCGCAGACCATCCGCTGCGTGAACAACGTCTCGATCATGGCCAATGTCGGCTTTGAGTTCGTCTCCGCGCTGCCCGATCAATCCGTCATCGCCAACAATGTGGTCGTGCAAGCCGCGCGTTCGCCGAACCTCTGGTGGTGGGTGAAAGGCGAAAAGCGTGTGCGCGCCCAGCCCTACCCCTCCGGCGCCAATGCCGTCTACGCAACCCCCGAGGAGGCCGGTTTCGTCAACGTGGCTCGTCACGATTTCCGCCTGCGACCCGACGCCGCGATCCTGCGCGACCTGCCGGACTTCAAACCCATCCCCGCCGACAAGATCGGCCTCTTCCTCGACGAGTATCGGCTGACTCTCCCATCCGACGCCGAGGCGGGTCGCTTTCTTCCGACCACCGCCAACGGCACCGACATCCTCGACCGCGACTGATCCCTCCGTCCGCGCCCGCCGCGCCCTTTGTTTACCTCCCTAATCATGAACTCCGCAGCCCCGCGCTCTTGTTTTCTGCCCGACGAACCTTGGCCCGACGACCAGGGCAACCACATCAACGCCCACGGCGGCGGCATCCTCCACCACGCGGGCGTTTACTACTGGTTTGGCGAGCACAAGGAGGACGGCGACACCGCCGAGGTTGGCGTGCACGTTTACTCCTCCACCGATCTCTACAACTGGACCGACCGCGGCATCGCGCTCGCCGTAGTGGAAACCCCAGGACACGATATCGAGCGCGGCTGCATCATTGAGCGCCCCAAGGTCATCTTCAACCCGCCCACCGGAAAGTTCGTGATGTGGTTCCACCTCGAGCTCAAGGGCCACGGCCGCAAGGCCGCCCGCAGCGGCGTCGCCGTCTCCGACTCCCCCGCCGGCCCCTTCCGCTATCTCCATTCCCTCCGCCCCAACCCCGGCGTCTGGCCGCTCAACGTCACCCCCGCACAAATCGCCGCCCTCCCCGAGGGCCAGAAACTCGTAGGCACCGCCTTTTGGGGCAGCCCGCACCCCGACCGCGCCAAAATGAATTTCCTCGGCCGCGATTTCCACTCCGGCCAGATGGCGAAGGACATGACGCTCTTCGTGGATGACGACGGCGCCGCCTACCACGTCTACTCTTCCGAAGAAAACTCCACCCTCCACCTCGCCCGCCTCTCCGCCGACTTCACCACCCACGACGGCGCGTGGACCCGCGCCTTCCCGTATCTTTGGCACGAGGCTCCCGCCCTCTTCAAACACGCCGGCCGCTACTGGATGCTCTCCTCCCACTGCACCGGCTGGAACCCCAACACCGCCCGCCTCTCCGTCGCCGACAGCATCTGGGGCCCCTGGCGCGAACTCGGCAACCCCTGCACCAGCCCCGCCCCCGCCGGCCGCCTCGGCCCCGAACTCACTTTCGGCGGCCAAAGCACCCACGTCCTCCCCGTTCACGGCAAACCCGGCGCTTTCATAGCGATGTTCGACACCTGGCGCCCCGAAGCCCACCGCACCGGCGGCTACCTCTGGCTGCCGCTCCGCTTCGAAAACGACCGCTTCACCCTCGAATGGCTGGAACGCTGGGATCTCTCCGTGTTTGGCGCTTGAGAGCCCACACCTCCCGCTCGGTTCAGTCTGAGTTATCGGTAAAACCCTGAACGTCGGATGTCGCCACCAGAGGCCGCACGTCAGGTTTCTGCAGCGTGAACTTCACGCGCTCAAACCTCACCCCGCGCATGTGGCGCAGATACGCGCCGGCCGCCGGCAGCACTCCGAAATAAAAATGCTCCGGATACATCGCCGGTTCCTCGGGCGGGTTGAGTTTGCCTGCATCACCTTGAAAACCGCCCACCAGCTCGATCTCGCAATCGCTCAGCGTCACGTCTTCGATCGCCTGCTGCTCCACCCCGGTCATAAGAATGCCTGAAAACGCCTCGGGCGGCAGCAGCGCCTTGGTGAAGTGCTGGATGCTCGGCGCCTGCGGCTGGAAGACTTTCGCCTTCAAACCCGCGATCGTCACGCGCCGGATGCGGCCCGCCGGCTTGGGCTCGTCGCCTTTCGCATAGGTGCGTCCGCGCGCGCCGAGGCGCATGAAAATCGGCCCGGTCGTCAGGTCCGCGCGAATGTTGCGGATGTCCACGTCTTCAATGAAGGCGCCGTCGCTCGTGAGCACTTTGATCGCACAGGTCGCGGCGTAAAGGATGTGGATGTCGTGAATCTTCACCCGGCGCATGTCGCCATAAGACTCAGTGCCCATCTTCAACGCGCCGCACTCGGTGGACAGTTCGCAGTCGTGCACGTGAATGTCTTCGCAGGCCTCGCGGCGGGTCGCCTTCAGGCACACCGCGTCGTCGTCGGTGTAGATTTTGCAATGCCGCACGGTCACACGGCGGCTGCTGTCAATGTCGATGCCGTCGTTGTTTTCGTTAACGCGGCTGTCGATGGTGACGTTTTCCACCAGACCGTCCTCACAATCGAGGAGGTGCACGGTCCAGGCGGCGGAGGCGCGCAGTTGCAGGCCGCGCAAGGTCACGCCGCGCGCGTGCACGAGCCGCACCAGGAAGGGCCGGCTGGGATGCTCGGGCGTGCCTTGCAAAAAGGCCCCGCCGTTGCCGTCAATCACGCCTTCGCCGGTGAGCCCCACATTCTTCACCCGCTCGGCGAGGATGAGGGCGCGTCCGCGGATGTCGCCCACGGCGTCCACGAAGCTGGTCTCGGGCGCGGGATAGTCGGCCAGGCGCGGACTGCCGAGGATGCTGGCGCCGGCCACCAGATGGAGCGTGACGTTGTCGCGCAGGAAAAGCGTGCCGCAGCGGTAGGAACCGGGGCCGAGCACGACGCGGCCGCCTCCCGCGGCGGAACAGGCGTCGATCGCCTCCTGGATCCGGGGCGAGGAGAGTTCGCTACGATGATTGCGACGGTGGTTTTCGAGGTGGATTTCTTTCATGGGGGAAAATGTTGCGGGCGGAGTGCGAGACAGCGTGGCGGCGGGGTAACGCTCGGGTCGTGCCCTCCTTGTTCAGAGAAAATTCTGACACTTTCCATGCAAATCTTTGCAAATGTTTGCAAATTTACTGGAACAACGTGCAAAAGTTATCAAGTTGGCCTTGTCGGCAGCCCACGCCCGCCGCCATTTTTCTTCACCAAACCCCTCAACCCCTCCCAACCCCAGTGCCACGCACGTCGGCCCGCTGTTGACTGTGCTTCCGCGCCTACCTTCGCCCGCTCCGCCACCGCATGAAAACCCTCCGTCTGCTCTTCGCCCTCTTCGTCGCCATAACCGCCGTCTGCGGCGCCGAAACCAAAATCTGGGTAACGCCCAAAGGCGCCGACTCCAACTCGGGCTCGCGCCTCTCCCCCGTCGCCTCCCTGCCCCGCGCCGCCGAGCTCGTCCGCGCCGCCCGCCTCGCCCAACCCGCCGAACCCGTCACCGTCTGGCTGGGCGCGGGAACCTATCCGCTCCTCGACGGCCTCGCATTTGGCGAGGCCGACTCCGGAACCGCCGCCGCCCCCGTCACGTGGCGCGGGGTTGACCGCGACTCCGTCCGCATCGTGGGCGCGCGTCCCGTATCACCTTCCCAACTACGTCCGCTCAAGGACCCGGCCTTGCTCGCCCGCCTCGTCCCCGAGGCTCGCGGCAAGGTGCTGGAGCTCGACCTCGCCGCCGCCGGCATCCGCCACACCGACCGTTTCCCCGATTACCAGCGCGACCCCGCCGACCTCTGCTCCCTTTTCTTCGACGGCCGCCGCCTTCCGCTCTCCCGCTGGCCCAACGGCGAATACGGCTACACCACCATGAAGCGTGTGCTCAACAGCGGCTCCTTCAAATCCAACCAGCCCGATGGCGGCGTCTTCGAATACCGCGAGGACCGCCCCGCCCGCTGGCAAGCCGCCCTCACCGACGGCGGTGTCTGGATTCGGGGCTTCTGGCGCGTGCCTTGGGTCGCCGAAACCCTCCGTGTCGGCTCCATAGACCCTCAGGCCAAAACCATCACTTTTGCGATCTCCACCAGCAACGGCATCGGCTCCAAATACTCCAAGCTCGTTGACGGCACCCGCATCGGCGACGGCAAGGAGGGCTGGTTCGCCCTTAATCTGCTCGATGAAATTGATCGGCCCGGCGAGTGGGCCGTGGACTTCAAGCGCCGCAAACTCTACCTCTGGCCCCCCGCCAAACCCACCGCCGGCCGTCTCCTCATCGCCGACAACGCCGCCCCGCTCCTCGCCTTCTCCGGCGCCAGCCACATCACCTTCCGCGACGTCACGTTGGGCAAACAAATGGGCGAGGGCGTCACCATCACCGACGGTGCCTCCATCCAGCTCGCCGGTTGCGTCCTCGACGGCATCGTCCGCCGCGGCGTCGTCATTCGCGGGGGCACCGCCCATCGCGTGCAAAGCTGCGATATCACCGAGACCGGTCTCGCCGCCATAGATCTCCTCGGCGGTGACCGCGCCACCCTCACGCCCTCACGCCACGAGATCGTCAACAACCACCTCTGGCGCGTCGCGCTCAACGCCCCCGTGCCCGCCCTAATCGCCGGCCTCGACGTCAAAACCCAGCAGCTCGTCGGCGCCCGCATCGCCTACAACCGCATCCACGACACCACCTACTCCGGCGTCCATTTCGCGGGCAACGACAACGTCCTCGAAAACAACGAACTCTACCGCCTCGGCCTCGACGGCGGCGACCTCGGCGGTTTCTACACCACCGGCGGTTGGACCGCTCGCGGCAATGTTGTCCGCAGTAACTTCATCCACCACTCCGAGAACGCCAACGCCATCTACATGGACGACGGCCAGTCCGGCCTGCTCGTCGAGGACAACCTCATCTACCGCGCCGAGTCCGGCATCTTCATCGGCGGCGGTCACGACCACATCGTCCGCCGCAACCTGATCGTGGACAGCAAACGCGCCTTCCACGTAGATGATCGCGGCATCGCCCGCAAATACATCCCCACCGATTCCCGCCTGCGCGGCGACCTCGACTCCGTCCCCTACACCGATTCGCCCTGGCGCGAGAAATACCCCGCACTCGTCGGTATCCTGGATACCGATACAAGCACCCCCAAAGGCAACATCCTCTCCGGCAACTTCGCCGTCGGCTGCCCCACCCTCATCCGCCGCAGCGCTCAGGAGGAATCGCTCAACGGCTTCGCCTTCAGTGATAACCTCGAGCTCGCCGACCTGGCCGTGTTCGCCAACCCCGCCGCGTTGAACTTCAAAGCCACCGCCGGCTCCGGCCTGCCCGCCATTTCGCTCGAGCGCTACGGCCTCCAACTCGACGAGTTCCGCCGCACCATCCCCGCCCGCGACATGAAGCTGCTCCAGGAGGGCGACACCACGCGCAAGACCTTCGACTCCCAGCAGGACGTCGAGGCCTACAAGCGCCGCTGACCTCATGCTCCGCGCCGTCTTGCTGCTTTCGCTCGCGGCCTTTTCCACCGCCGCGCCCGCCGCCACCCTCGCGGAGCTGATGCGCGGCGCGCCGCCCGAGGACATCGTTTACGCAGACCGGGCCGGAGAGCGGCTCCTGTTGCACACCTTCCGTCCTGCCGACACCGCGCCCGGCGAGCGCCGCCCCGCCATCCTCTGGATCCATGGCGGCGCCTGGGTCGGCGGCACCACCGAGGGCTTCATGCCGCTCGCCCGCTACTCCGCCGCGCGCGGCCTCGTCGCCTTCAACATCACCTACCGCCTCGCCAAACCCGGCTCCGTCACCGTCGCCGACTGCGTCGCCGACTGCCGCTCCGCCCTGCGCTACGTGCGCGCCCACGCCGCCGCGCTCGGCGTTGATCCGTCCCGCATCGCCGTCGCCGGCGACTCCGCCGGCGGCCACCTCGCCGCGGTCCTCGGCACCGACACCGGCCCTTCGCACCCCGACGATGCCCAAACCGTCTCCGGCCGCGCCGACGCCTTGCTGTTGTTCAACCCGATCGTGGACATGACCGAGGCCGACTGGATTCGCTTCGCCGTAGGCGGCCCCGCGCTCGCCGACAAAAAGAACACTCCGCGCCCCTCCGCGCCCGAAGACCTCGCCCTCGCCCGCTCGCTCTCGCCGCTCTTCGACGTCGCCCCCGGCCAGCCCCCCGCCTTGCTCCTCCACGGTCGCGCCGACCGCATCGTCCCGCTCAGCCAGGCCGAGCGCTTCGCCGCCGCCTACCGCGCCGCCGGCAACCGCATTGACTTCACCGTAGTCGAGGGCGGCGTGGGCCACGCCTTTGTCATCCCCGGCTACAAGTGGCCCGAGCCCGTCGTCGTCGAGGCCGTCCGCGCCGCCGACGCCTTCCTCGCGTCCCTCGACTGGCTCACCGGCGAACCCACCCTCACCGTCTCCTCGCCCCCCGCCTGGTAGTTTATCCTCTTTTCCGATGTCAGCCCGCCCTCATTTTTTGCGCCTTCTGCGCCTTTTTGCGGCCAACCTCTGTTGCCTCGGCCTGTCACTCGCCGCCGACCCGCGCATCGGCGATGTAACACCCGTCCTCCCCTCCGAAAAACTCCAGCGCGCCCTCGACGGCACCTTTAACTTCCCGCCTCCGCCCGCCGCCTACGCCCCGCCCGACACCACGCCCGACACCCGAGGTTTCGCCGCCGACCGCCTCTTCTCTGTCCCGCCCGCCGGCACCCACCCGCGCATCCTCTTCGGCCCCGCCGACCTCCCGCGCCTCCGCTCTCATTACACCGCCAACGAGGCCGGCGTCGGCACTCTCGCCGCCCTCCGCGCCCAACTCGCCAAAGGCATCGGCACCCCCGGCACGTGGGAGGCCGGTTGCTACGCCGCCCTCGCCGCCGGCGACCTAGACGCCTTCCGCGCCGCCTACAAGGAAAGCCCCGAAGACGACAACCCGCCCGGCTCCGGTTTCCGAACCAACATCTCGGGTCGCGCCTTCGCCACCCGCTGGGGCCCGCGCAATCCCCTCCTCGTCGCCCTCGAGGTCAAAGCCCTCGTCGCCCTCCTCGACGACGACGCCACTGCCGGCCGCGAGGTCGCCACCGCCCTCACCACCTACGCCGCCTACCTCTCGCCCAAAGTGGACGCCGCCAACGCCCGCCCGCGCGCCGAGTTCCACTGGGGTTCCACCCGCTACCTCGTCCCCAACGAGGTCGCCTACGCCTACGATTGGTCTTGGCCTTGGATGACGCCCTCCCAACGCGACTCCCTCCGCTCCCTCATCGTTCGCGCCACCGTCGGCAAATACACCGTCGGCATGGATCTGCCCCCGCACTGGCGAAACTGGAATCACCTCGGCATGACCGAATCCTACGCCGCCTGCCTCTTCGCCATCGAGGGCGAACCCGGCGACGACCCGCGCGGCCTCGCCCGCATTTTTGAGGTTTACCGCGACTACCTAAGCTACGGCATCAGCCCGCTCGGCTCCGGCAAAGAGGGCATCGGTTACCAAACCCTCGGCATCGGCCACCTCAGCTCCCCCATGCTCGCCTTCGCCAATCGCGGCAAAAACCTCTTCACCCACCCGCACTGGCGCCGCCACACCGAATCCTGGCTCGTGCAGTCCATGATGCCCTTCGGCGGCGCGTGGCAGGCGGACGGCGACCTCGGCAACTTCTCCCCGCACCTGTCCATGCTCGGTCTGCAAAAGTATTTCTACCCCGACTCGCCCGGCATCGACTTCGTCCTGCGCAACCACCCCAACATCCGCGAAAAAAACTGGGCCGCCATCACCGCCGACGCCAACGAAGCCCAGTGGCTAACGCCCGTCCTTCCCAACCCCGTAGCCGACGTCCCCGCCCTCCGCACCGCCGCTCAACACGAAGCCGCCGCGCTCGTCGGCGGTGGCCTCACCTTCCATGACCCCGCGCGCGGCACGCTCTACACCCGCACCGGCTGGGCCGCCGACGATCTCCTGCTCTTCTTCACCTGCCGCACCGATACCACCTACCCGACCCACGACCACGCCGATCGCGGCTCCTTCACCCTCGCCTCCCACGGCCGCGCCTGGGCCGCCGACGGCTACCGCGATACCGAGTCCAAATTCCACAACGTCGTCACCATCGACGGCCGCGGCCAGGGATACTTCGCCGCTCCCGGCCGCTGGCTTTCCTCCACCGACACCACCGCCGTCACCACCGCCGTAGTGGATACCAAATACAACTGGGACTGGCAGTGGGCTAAATCCATGTATGGCGAATCCGCCGCCTCCCTCGAAGCCCGCAACCAGGCCTGGGGCGTCCCCCACGCCGCCCGCCTCCAGGCCCGTTTCCCCGTTTCCACCTGGGAGATAGATCCGCTCCCCTCCGTCACGGACTACTACACCGGCTACGCCACCCGCGAAAAAGGCGACCCCCGCATGTGGGACGACGAGGACGGCTGGCAGCCCCGCATCCCGTGGTATCCGGTGCAAAAAGCCTTCCGCACCGTCACCCTCGCCCGCGGCCCGCACCCCTACGTCCTTATCATAGACGACATCCGCAAAGACGACGCCGAGCGCCTCTACGAATGGCGCATGAACCTGCCGCCCGACGTCGCCGCCGTCTCGATTAACGCCGCCGACATCCTCCTCGGCGACCGCACCACCGCCCGCAAACCCGCCGACAACCGGTTCGGTTTCCAAGGCAACACCGACCTCGCCCCCGCCAAAGGTGACCGCCTCCTCCTCGTGCGCACCCTCGACATCGGCGTGCCCGATTTGCCCACCCTTCAACCCATCCCGACCGTATCCACCATCGAATACAAAAAGACCGCCGACGAACACCAATTCACCGGCCGCAGCATGGGCATGGGCACCCAGGTCGTCATCGGCTCCCGCAGCATCGAGCCTAACTTCGTCGTCCTCCTCTACCCCCACCGCCAGGGCGACCCGCTGCCCGCCACCAATTGGAACGCCGACCGCACCCGCCTCACCGTCTCCTTCCCCGCCCACACCGACACCTACGCCGTCACCACCACCCCCGAAGGCCGCCGCGTCTTCACCCTTTCCGCAAAGTAGCGCAGGCTTCCAGCCTGCATCCGTCTCGACAGCCCGCTCCTCTCCTATGCCCCGCTCCGCCATCCTCCTCCGGCTCTCTGCGTTCTTTGTGGCTAATTTTCTGTCGCCGCTCTCCGCCGCCTACTTCCCCGGCGAACTCCCCGCCGACGAAGTCCTCGCCGGCCGCCACCCGTTCCCTCCGTCCCCCGCCCTCTATTCCTCCCCAGCCGCTCCCCTGCGCCTCGATGGCCTCGACCGCACCCGCCTCGGCACCGTCCCTCCTCCCGGCGTCCATCCGCGCATCCTGATCAGCCCCGACCAACTGCCCGACCTCCGCGCCCGCCTGCGCGACACCAACGTCGGCCGCGCCCTACACGCCACCCTCCGCACCCGCCTCGATCGCGCCCTGCGCACTCCTTCCTACTGGGGCGGAGAACTCTTCCGTGTCCTCGCCGCCGGCGACCACGCCGCAGCCCGCGCCCTCGTCGCCGACAAAAAAGGCCTCCCACCCGGCATCGGCCATTACCAGCCTTTCTCAACCATCCTCACCTTCGAGGCCCTCGACGCGCTCATCGCCGAGGACGCAGAGCGCGGCCGCGCCGTCGCCA
>JAIYBI010000067.1 GCA_027488595.1 Opitutaceae bacterium
AAATCGTGCCTTCTGCTTCTTTTCGCCCTGCACGCCGTAGCTCTAAGCTCCGCGGACCTGCGGGCCGATTCCACACCCGCCAAAGCGGGCCAAAGCGTGCAACTCCAACTCGCCAACGGCGACCGTGTCTCCGGCGAAGTCATCTGGCGCGCCGATGGCAAAATCCGTGTTCGCTCGCCGTTTCTCGGTGATTTCACCCTCAACGAGGCGGATGTCGCCGTGCTCGAACTGCCCGAGGAACGCGCCGACCTCCCCCCCTCTCGCGCCCCTGCAAACGCAGCCCCTTCGGCCCCCCAACTGCCCGCCGCCGCAAAACCGGGCACTCGCAAGCCCGCGCCAGATACCAATGCCTCCCCAAAACCCGCCGCCAGTTCCTGGAAGGGTAAAGTGGAGATGGGCCTGGCCCAGCAGAGCGGACGCATTGACGCCCAAAGCCATCATCTGAGAGCCGAGGCCGAGCAAAATCGCGGACGCCATAATCTTCGCGCCACCGGCCGCATGCTCTACGCCGAGCAAAATGGCAAACCCAGCGCCGACCGCAGCGACGCGGCATTCCGCTGGCGCTACCAACTCACCAAACGCGCTTTCGCCCAAAGCCAGACTACCTACTATCGCGACGATGTTACCCGCATCGTGCTCAACGTGGAGCAGAATGCCGGCCTCGGCTACCGCTTCGTTGATCAACCCCGGCACATCCTCAACTTCGGCGGCGGCCTCACCGCCCAATACCGCGAATGGGACGCCGGCCGCAACGGCTTCGCGCCCTACCTCGAAATCTTCCAGGACTACACCTTCAAAATCAACGACCGCATTTCACTGGTCCAGGATTTGAGCCTTCAATATTCTCCCGAGGATCGCGCCTACAGCTACACCATAAATCAGGTTCCACAGCTCTCGCCAGACCAGCAAAACTACAAGGTCCGTTTCAACGGCACCCTCCAAGGGAAAATCACCGAGCGCATCTCCGCCAACCTACGCTTCGAATACGAACAGGACAACGCCATCAAGCTCGCGGACGCCCGCACGCTGCAACGTATCACCAGCTCGCTGGGGTTCGCATTTTAAAGCGGACGGGGTTTAGCCCGCAGTGCGGCATTCACCCGGCTCGCTTCTTCGCCGCAGTCTTGGGGACCGCCTTGGCAACGGTTTTTTTCGCGGCTGGCTTTGTCGCCTTCACCCCCGTCTTGGACTTGGCTTTCGCACCTTTCGCGGCCGGTTTTGCGGCAGGTTTCTTCTTTGCGACTTTGCTCGTGGCCGCGGTTTTCACGGGAGAAGCGAGGCCGACGGGAGCCTTGCCCTTGCCGACCGCCTTGGGCTTCGCCTCCACTGCCTTTAAGTTCAACACCTCGGCGTCGCGCCACAGCTTTTCCAAAGCGTAGTTCTCGCGCTGCTCGGCGGTGAAAAAATGAATCATGATCTGGTAGGCATCCACCACCGTCCATCCGCTGCCGAAGCCGCCTTGATCCATGCCGGCGATCACGACCTTGGCCGCATCGAGCACCTTCTCTGCTTCAACGCGCAAGGCCCGCAAATGCGGCTCGGAATTACCCGTGGCCAGCACGAGAAAATCCGTAATGTTCGACTGGGCGCTCACGCGCAGAACGGTCAGATTCTCCGCCTTCTTGTCTTCGAAAGCGGCTATGAGGGAGCGCAAAAGCGCGAGGGTCTGCGAATCAATTTCGGTGTTAATCGCCATAATGGTTCAGCCATAGAGGCCGTTTTCCCGGATGTATTCAATCACCTTGTCCGGCACCAGTCCGCTTACGGTTTCTCCGCGTCTCAGCCGCGCCCGTATCTCGGTCGAGCTGATTGCCCACTCCGGCCCCTCGACCCGACTCACACGCAAACCGGGGATTGCCGGCGGCGCCGCCCGCTCACAACCCGGCCGGCCGTAGACCGCGAACTCGGCGAGCTGCACCAAAGTCTCGGGCTCCGCCCACTGCGGGAGCCGGGCGAATTGATCTTCGCCCAAGATCCACACCCACTCGTCCCTTGTCCGCTCTGTCCGCAGAGACCGGAGCGTGTCCACCGTATAGCTGACACCCCCTCGCTGTAATTCGATCTCGGATACTTCCAGGTTACTCATGTCCGCGATAGCGAGCTTCAACATGGCCAGCCGATGCGGTGCCGCAGCGCAAACCGGCGCGCTCCTCAAAGGAGCCTGCGCGGCGGGCATAAGTAAAACCCGGTCAAGCGCGAGCGCCTGCGCCACCGATCGCGCAACCGCCAGATGGCCGAGATGCACCGGGTCGAAACTGCCACCCATGATTCCAAATCGCATTCACCACCCCTGCCGCAACAAGCGCCGAGGCTCAAGCTCCGCGGGCGAAAAAACGAAACCCAACGGAACACGCCCTGAAATCAGAAGGCCAAACGTGAACGAGCAGCTCCGCCTGCAGCCGACCAACGCACCCGCCCCGCTTGCGCAAATACCGTCCATCCCCACGTTCCGTTGATGGAACGCGTTCTCACGCCCGAGTTGCTCGACTCGCTCCCCCCGACTTCGCCGGAGGCCGAGCGCAGCCGACGCGATCTCGTCCGCCTCAACCGCATCATGGGCAACCCCGCCTGGTTCGGCCGCACCGCTCCGCCCCTCGCCCGCCCCGGCGAACGCGCCCTCGAACTCGGCGCCGGCGACGGCACCCTCGCCCTCTCGCTCCGCGCCGCCGATCTCACGACCGACGCCCTCGACCGCTTCCCCGCCCCGCCCGCCTGGC
>JAIYBI010000449.1 GCA_027488595.1 Opitutaceae bacterium
GGTGCGCGGCAGGATACCCTGGAAGTCCGCGTGACCGCCCCCGCTCCGGGCGCGGTGCAGGTGGCGGTGGTGCTGCGCGAGGTGGTGGAGTCAGGCTCGGGCGACGAGCGCTCTCCCGGCCTCGTTACCTCCGGCCTGGTTCGCGATCGTGTGCCCTACGACGCTTTCTTTGACCGCCTCACCGCTCTTTTGGTCGCGCGCTGAGCGGCCGTATCCGCCGGAGTGATACCTAGGTCGGCCGGACCGAAGGCTCCCGGCAGGAGCGCATCAATCACGGTGTTGATCTCGCCCGGACCGGCGCAGTTTGAGAGCACGCGGGCATCGGGACCAAACTCGTAGATGACCTGCCGGCACGCGCCGCAGGGCATGGTGGGCGAAGGAGTCGGAGTAAAAACCGCCACGCAAAAAAGCCGGCGCGCCCCAGCGGCGACCGCGCTGAAAATGGCGGTGCGCTCGGCGCAGTTGCACAGGCCGTAGGAGGCGTTTTCGACATTGCAGCCGGTGAAGAGTCCCGCGTCGGTCCAGATGGCGGCACCGACGTGGAAGTGGCTGTAAGGGGCGTAGGCGAGGTCGGCGGCGGCGCGGGCGGCGGCACGCAGGCGGGGCAGGGGAGCGGTGGCGGAGGTGCCGGCGGCCGTCTTGACGACGGAGTTTGCTTTGCGAACGCGGGAGGTGGCCATGTCGGGATTGGGGTTGAATCACCTGAGCTTGGCAATCCGGTCCTTGCTCGCGGGGACTCGCTGGGTTTGGGTGGTGCTTACTCGCTATGGCCAACCGATTTTACAGCGCATTTGATCAGGAAACATGGGGCGGGGTGCGCAAGACCGACTACCGCACTTGTTTTCAGATTGATCGCGACCGGGTGATTCACGCCCAGGCATTCCGCAAGCTCCAGTCGAAGACCCAGGTTTTTCTCTCTGGTGAATACGATTTCTACCGCACGCGGCTTACTCACTCGATGGAAGTCGCGCAGATCGGCCGCTCGATCTGCACGTGGTTGCTCTCCCGTGGTGCGCCTCTGGCGGAAGATTTCTACATTGATAGCGATCTGGTCGAGGGCATCTGCCTCGCGCACGATCTCGGGCATCCGCCGTTTGGCCACTCAGGCGAGCGCACCTTGCAGGAGTTAATGCAGCCGCACGGAGGCTTCGAGGGCAACGCTCAGACCCTCCATCTGATTACCGAGACGATGTTTCAAAACGAGACCGGCGTGCGCGGCATGCAGCCGACCCGCGCGTTGATGGACGGCGTGTTGAAATACAAGAAACTGCGCGGAGAGTTTCTTTTCCCGCCGCAGAACCATTTCCTCTACGACCCGCAGGCGATTTATCGCGAGTGGGTTTTTGGCGGCCCGGTCCCGGTGTCCCTGCAGGCGGGCGAGGCGCTGAATCATTTCAAAAGTGTGGAGTGCCAGATCATGGATTGGGCAGATGACGCCGCCTACTCGTTGAACGACATCGTTGATGGCGTTCGCGCGGGCTTCCTCACCATCGAGCGCATCGAAGCCTGGGCGGCGGAGACCGGTCTCGATGCCGAGCGACTGCACCATATGGAAACGCTATTCGCGGCGATTCGTGGCGACCAGTTGGAGGAGGTGTTTTCACAAAAACTCGGCGGCTTCATCCGTGCCTGTCGTTTGCGCGAGCGCAGCTCCTCGCTCGCCCCTCGCACCAATCGTTACCGGTTCGAGCTCGTGGTTGCGCCCGAGGCGCAGCGCGAGGCGGCGTTTTTCAAACAGATGGCCAACGACATCATCTTCGAAAGCCCACAGCTCCAGCAGATGGAGCACAAGGCCCGCCGCATTCTCTTCGAACTCTGGCAGGCGGCGTGGGCAAACTACGTCACGCCCGGCGAGCGCGTCATCCGACTCCTGCCTCCCAGGGTGGGGCGCCTGGTGGACGCCGAGAGCACGACTGCGGGCAAGGCGCGGCGTATCTGCGACTGGCTGGCCGGGCTCACCGATGGAATGATCGTGCGCACTTACCGTCGGCTGCATGATCCGGATTTCGGTTCGATTCGCGATTTGAGCTGACGGGATGTGGATGATTTCGCCCCTGCAACTTTGGAGTTGCGCAGGGCGGGAGGACTCGCTGTTTTTGACCGTTCAACACCTTTCCATCATGGCCCAAGAACTCGTCACCCTAGAATGCACCGAAGCCCGCAAAGAGGGCAAACCGCCCTCCCGCTACCTGTCTTTCCGTAATAAGAAGACCGTTACCGAGCGCATCGAGAAGAAGAAGTATAATCCCTTCCTCAAGCGCCACACTCTCCACAAAGAGATCAAGTAAGGTATCGCCTTGGTTTGGGGTCAGCCCGGCCCCGATTCCGAAGCTCTCGCTTTAACACCGGCCGCCGCTCCCTGTGAGCGACAGCCGGTTTTTTTGTGCCCTGTGGGTCTTCCGTTCCGATCGCTGATCGGATCTTGCCTCCTTTCTCTTCACACCAGCGTCGCGCGTTCTTATCGCCAAGGTCTGCGGTGGTTTAGGCAAGCGCTGCGCAGCGCACGGGCAAGATTTGGAGTAGGTTGGGACTTTGAACGGCATTCTTCCGTTCGACTCAAAACCCTATGAAAAATCCCCGCCTTGGTCTTGTCGTGTTTGCCCTGCTCGCTCCCGCCCTTGCCCAGGCCGGCCCATGGTCCGTGCGCGTAGCCGCCGCCTACCTTCAAACCGTGGACGGCTCCTCCAACTCCGTCGCCGTGCAAATCGAGGACAAGTTAATCCCGGAGTTCGATGTTTCCTATAACATCAATGCGCACTGGGATGTTGATCTTGTGCTGACCATCCCGCAGGAGCACAGCGTCCGGGCCAACGGTGCGCCCATCGGTGATTTCAAACACCTGCCGCCCACTTTGCTGGCGAAGTATAAGTTCGATCCGATCGGCGGCTTTCGCCCCTACGTCGGTGCGGGGGTAAACTTCACGCTTATCTTTGACGAGAACCTCGCCGGCGGTGCCTTGAAACTTGAAAGCTACAGCATCGGGCCGGCCGTGCAGGCCGGATTCGATTGGGCCTTGAATGACAAGTGGTCCCTTAATCTGGATGTGAAAAAAGCCATCCTGCGGGCCGATGTAACGACCTCCGGCGGAGCGTTTGTGACCGAGGCCCGGCTCGACCCTTGGATCTACTCGCTCGGCCTTCGCTACGCCTTCTAAACTTGGCCCCGGCGACTGTCCGCGTGCTTGCCCTGCGGTCAAGAAAGGCTAGGCTTCGGTCGTGAGCCTACTCCCTTTGCGCCTTGCTCTAGTGATCGTTGCCTTCGCCCCGTTTGCCTCGGCGCAGGGCGTTTTCTCGAAAGCTATCGAGCAAGCGCGGCGTGTCGCCGATCAGGAGTCCTACGGTGGAGAACTTAACTTCGCCGACGGCGTCGCGCGATTCTTCGACCTTGGCCTGAATGAAATCACCGCCGCCCCCGCGCCCCTCTATCAGGCCTCGGCGGGCTTCGTTAAATTGACCGACAAGCTTCGCAGCGAGGGCAAGTCGGAGACCGCGTTGGTGCTGACCACTAAACTCAACCAGCTTTTGGCGGAGACTCTGCCCCAAGTCGCTCAAGCAGTCCGCGCGGGCGTGGTGAAAGTGAAGTTGGATTCGTCCACCGATTTCAAAGCCAGCCCCACTGCGCTCGGGGATGCCCTTCGCAAGGTCGCCACGCCCGGTCTGAAGGACCAGCTCCGCCCCGGCGTGGCGCAGGCCGGGGAGGCGGCGGGCCTGCCCGCCGCGTTTGACGCCTTTATAGCCGCCTCCGGCGCCAAACTGGGCGACTCCAAAGCGGCGCTGGGCCTGCTCGAGGATCAAGCGATGGCCCAGGCCATTGACCACGTTTTCCTCCAACTCGCCAAGCAGGAGACCGCTTATCGCGCCGACCCGGCACGCGCCAACGACAAGACCGTCACGGGAATGTTTATCACCCTGAAGTAGTGGAGAGCCGCCCGCTCAGGACTCCAGGCACGCATCGAGTTGCGCCCGCAACTCCGCCTCCCTCGCCACTACGCCGACGCCGATCAACACGATCTCCTGCCGGCGGTCGCCCCACGGCTCCTCCCAAAGCGCGGCCACGGTCGGCGGCACATCGTCTCTCCGCGCACGCCCCGCCTCCACCCGCGCCGCCCACCAGAGGCTCAGGCTTTCCCAGCGCACCACCCCGCCCGCCAGCGAAACGTAGCCCATCTCGTCCGGCTGTGCGCGCGTCCAGAAAAAGCCCTTTGCCCGCAGCACCCCCGGCAATCCGTCCGCAAACGCCGCCCGCAGCCGCCCCTGGTCGAACGGCGCCCTGGCCCGGTAAACACAGCTCGTTATCCCGTATTTGCTTTCATGATACGCCGCCTCGCCCGCCGCCGGCCGCACCGCCCAACCGCCCCGCACCGCTCCAGCCTCCGAAGCCTTGGCGACGGAGGTTGCCCGGTTCAGCTCCCGAATCCACCGCGCTGCACCGCCGGTCGCCGCCGCATCGAAACGCACACGCCCGGTAAAGAGCTCCGCCGCCACCTGCCCGCGCTCCGTGCGCACGATTTCGGCTCGCGCGTTCAAGCCCGCCACCAGCGCCTCCGCCCGCGCCACCTCGCCTCCGGCTTCCGAGGCGCGGTCGCACTGGTTCAAAATCACCACGTCCGCGCACTCCACCTGCTCCAGCATCAATTCAAACACCGGCCGCTCTCCACTCCCCGGCACCACCCGCCCTGCCTTGGCCTCCGAAGCCTTGGCGTGGGATGCCGCTTCATTCGCAAACGACACCACATCCACCACCGTCACCATCGCCGCCGGCACCACGAGATCGGCCAGTGATTTCCCGAACGGATTTTTGCGCGAGAACAGCCCCATCACTCCGCGCGGCTCCGCCACTCCACTCGTCTCCACAAAAATGTGTTCGTAGCGCCCGCTCGCCGCCAACCGTGCGATGGCCTCCCCGAGTTCGTCCGAGCCCGAGCAGCACACGCAGCCGTTGCCCAGCTCCACGATTGCCGCCGCCCCCGCCAATCCCGCCGCCGCGTCCGCTTCGTTTGCCGCCCGCACCACCGCCCCGTCAATGTTCACCGCCGCCACGTCGTTCACGATCGCCGCCCACCGCGCCCGACCGCCGTTTGCTCCGGCCGTGCCTGTCTGGGCCAGCAAATGGCGCAAGAGCGTCGTTTTCCCCGCGCCCAAAAAGCCGCAAAACACCGTTACCCAGGGTCGTAGTCGCGTTTCAGAATCCATCTGCCGAGTCAGTGCTTCGTGCCGCTGCCGGACAAGCTCGCGCGGAAGTAGACATTAAATGAGACTGAGTCTAAAAATCATATTGACCACCGCTTTTAAATGCGACCGAGTCTCAACCTCACCGATGAATCTCATTCAATTCCGCCCGATTCCCACTTCCTCGTATCGCGTCGCCGTTCCCGGCGTGCGGCTGGCTTCCCTTGCGGTTGCCTCACTCTCATTCTTGGCCACTGCCCCCGCCCCCGCTGTCGCCGCTTCCCCTGCCTTCGCGGTTTCCAACCCCGAGGCCCCGGTGGTGCTGCCTCCCTTTGCCGTCGAGGCCGAAGCCGACCACCTCGTTCAGGCCCCGTTTCTCGCCGCCGTCCAGGGCACCGCTATCAACGTTGGCAAGAAAACCTCGGTCATTGATCTCGACGCCCTCCCGTCCATCAGCGGCAGCAACTACCGTCAGGCCCTCATCCAGACTCCCGGTCTCATCGTCAGCGAGGAAACCACTCCTCTTCTCAGCATCGGCTACCGCGGCCTCGAACCTCACCGCGCCCAATACACCCAAATCCTCAAGGACGGCATTCCCATCCACGCCGACCAATTCGGGTATCCAGAAGCCTACTACGTTCCGACCCTCCAAACCGTGGATCGCATCGAGTTCGTCCACGGCGGTTCCGCCCTCCAATACGGTCCCCAGCCCGGCGGCGCGCTCAATTACGTGACCCACCGGCCCCGCACCAACAAACCCCTCGGCGGCGGCACCGAAAACACCTTCGGCGAGGATAACACGTGGAACAGCTTCTCCTACCTCGATGGCACCACCGGCCGCCTCGGCTACTATTTTTACTACAACCGCCGCGAGTCCGATGGTTTCCGCGCCGCAAACAGCGATGTCGCCCTTGATGCCTTCAACCTCACCCTCGCCCTCGACGCCGCCGGTCCGTCGCGCTGGTTCCTTACCGTGGAAAGTTACCGCGAAGAACACGGCGAACCCGGCGGTCTCTCCCTCGCAGCCTACGCCGCCAATCGCGACGCCACCACCCGCCGCTTCGATCGTTTCGCCCTCGATCGCGATGCCCTCACCCTGACGTGGGAGCGCGACCTCGCCGACGGCCTTTTCACGGCCCGCTTCTGGACCGTTGACTACACCCGCGCCAGCGCCCGCCAGCGCCTCACCGTTCCGCTCACCGGCACCACCAGCGCCTTCGGCACCTCGCCCTCAACCGCCGAACTCTTCGCCAACGAAACCCAATCCTTCCGCACCTACGGTGCCGACGCACGCTACCGTCTCGACTGGGGCAGCGAGGGCCGCCACGTGCTCTCCACCGGACTTCAGCTCTACACCAATGACGCGCCTCGCCTGGACTCCACCGGTGCCACCGCGTTTGTTGACACCACCGTCGTGCGAACCGCCCAGCGCGATATTTTTTACGCGCCCGTTTTTGCTGAGAATCTCTTCCGCTTCGGCGACCTCTCTATCACGCCCGGCGTGCGTCTCGAAAACTTCCGCCAAAAGGTCACCGTCACACCCAACGCCGCCGCGCCCGATCGCAGCGACACCGGCACCATCCCGCTCTTCGGCCTTGGCCTCGCTTACGATCTCCCCGCCCGCACCCAGCTCTACGCAAATTTCTCCGAGAGCTACCGCCCGGCCCTCTTCACCGAAGCCGTGCCCACCGGCTCCGGGGTGACGGTGGCGCAAGACCTCAGAGAGGGCCGCGCGTGGCAGACCGATCTCGGTTATCGTGGGGAGCCGCGGCCCGGCTTCGTTTTCGACACCAGTGTTTTTTTCATGCGCTTCGATGACAAGGTCGGCCAGGTCGGCACCGTGATAGATAATGTCGGCACGGTAGACTACTCCGGCGTCGAGAGCTCCGTGCAATACGACTTGCTCCGCGCCTTCGGCTGTGACGGCCGCACCCAGCTCAATGCCCTTGCCAACATCACCTTTCTCGACGCCGAGATCACCGCCAGCGGCAACCCCGTGCTCGTCGGCAACACGCCGCAGTTCGCGCCCGATTACATCGCCCGCAGCGGCCTGATCTTCAGTCAGACCGCCGGTTTTAAAATCGCCCTCCTCGGCACTTTCACCGCCACCACCTTCGCCAACGACAACCAGGCCGCGAACTTCCGCGTGCCCGCCTCGATGGTCCTCGACTTCACCGCCGAGTGGCGTGTGCCCCGCACCCCTTTCACCTTGCTCGCCGGAGTGAACAACCTCCTCGACGAAGATTACTACACCCGTGTCCGCGCCGACGGCATTGATCCCGCTCCGCGCCGTAACTTCTACGCCGGCTTTCGCGCCGAGTTTTGAGCGGAGAACAGGCATTCATAAAAAACCGTTCATACGGCTGAACAGTAATTGTTTACGGATTAAAAGAATCTTCACTGAAACCGACCGCTCCGCCTTCCGTCTCTCAAGGTGTTCTCATCTGAAATCGCGACAAACCTCAACATCCTCCCACCATGAAAATTCAAGCCGTCTCCTGCCTCGCTCTTGCCCTCGCCATGACTCCTTTTTCCCACTCGGAAGAACTCTCGAAAGAAGCAAAAAAGGAAATCAAGTCGGCCGTGAAGGAACAGAACGGCGCCGATGTTTCGCCGGAAGTCCGCACGCCGGGGGTGGATGCCCGGACGGAGCAGATGCGACAGCTCATTCTTCAGGGCATCAAAGACGGCCAGATCACCGCGGGTGAAGCCAGCGCGCTGCAGAGCGAACTCGGCCGCATCGAGCGCGACGAGAAAAAGGCCAAGAAGGACGGCAAAGCCAGCCCCCGCGAGCGGGTCGAACTCAATCGTCGCATCAGCGAGCTCCACGAGCGAATTTGGAAAAAGACCCACAACGGCACCAAGCCAGTCGAGCCTCTCGCGAAGTAGTTTCCCTGATTTTTCCGCGGATTCCCCTTGCCAACTGCAGTCTGCGGCGGGGCCGTCAAATCACCTCGAAACGCTCCTTTCGACGGCGCCGATAAAGCTTAGAATTTCAGCGAGAGACGCTCGGCACTGAGGGCTACGCGGCTGATCGTCGCATAGCGGGCCTCATCATCCACCAAGCGGTGCAGAACTTGCTCGCGCACGCTGGCGAGGGATTTGCCTTCGGAGACTTCCGTCGCGTTTGAAAGCAAGCGCGCCTGGCGGGGATTGAGCGCCGCGTTGTCCATTTGGGAATCATCTCCCGCGAGGGCGAACGAGGCAGCACTCGCGTCTGGCGCGGTCGTTTCAGGCAGCGGTGCGGCCGAGACGAGCACTTGGACCTTTAGCGGCGCGGCCCTGCTCGCCGTCGTGTCATTCGAGACCGGAATCTGGTTTGCCGTGGCGATGCCCGCGACCTCGGCAGAAAGGGGGAAATCAGGCTTGGCAGGAGCCGACGCGAGTGTGGTTGCGGCTGGGGACGGGTTGGAAATCGCCGGCGCCGGCTGAGCAACCGTCGGCTTCGCCACCGAGGCGACCGTTTGCACCTGCGCTCGAACTTGTGCCAAAGCCCAGGTGCCAACCGTGGCCGGCGCCGAGGCCACCGGGTTCGCATTCGAAGATGTGTTTCCTGCCGAGACGGACGCTCCGGAGCTGACTACTGCGGCCGGTTCAGGGGAGGAGCTGGGCACGGCTTGGGTGAGACCGCCCGACGGTGACACCCGCATGACGACCAAAGCCAGCATTGCCGCGGCGCCAGCCGAGATCGGCATGCCGAGCGGGCCTATTTTGCGGCTCAAAATGGATAACCCGAGCCACCACGGGCGGGGCTCGATGATTGCGGCCAGTTGTTTCTGGCGCATACCGCGCTCAAAGTCCTGCCAAAAAGCGGCGTCGGGCTTCTCCGTTCGCTTTACGCGCAGCAAGTCTTCCAAAGTGGGTTTGGCGCGGGCCTGGTGGTCTGGAATCATCGGGTTTTAAGCGTTAAGATAAGTCTGTAAATCAGCCTGCAATTGCTGCTTTGCGTAGTGTAAACGGGAGCGGACGGTGCCGACGGAGCAGCCCACCACTTCGGCGATTTCCTCATGCGACAGGCCGTCAATTTCGAATAGTGTGACCACGGTGCGATGCGGGATAGACAGTTTTTGCATCGCTTCGTTCAATTTTTGCTGAAGCTCGCTCAGGCAGGCCGCGCGGTCGGAGGTGTTGCCCGGGTCGGCGAGTTGATCGAGCAGGGCGCCCACGGGTTCTTCGTCGCGGATTTTCTCCAAGCTGAAAAAGCGCCGCAGCTTGGCTTTTTGCAGGTAATTCAGGGTCGCGTTGACAGCGATGCGGTAGAGCCAGGTGAAAAAGGCGGACTGGCCTTGGAAGCGATTGATGGATTGGAACGCCTTGATGAAGGTGTCCTGCGTGAGGTCCGAGGCGTCCTCGCGGTTCGAGGTCATGTGGTAGATCACACCCCAGATGCGTTCGCGGTATTTGGTGATGAGTGTCTCGAAGCAGTCCACCTCGCCAGCCTGCACGCGGCGCACCAGAATCGCATCCGCGTCGGCCTCGCGACGGCGCTCTTGGGCGACGTCCGCGTGGGCAGGCGAAATGGATTTGGCCAGGTTGAACATGAGGACTGGTCGGCGAAGGTAGAGCGATTTTTCACCGCTGGCAAGGCGGTGGTGGGCGGCCAGACACAGTCAGGAGCATTTGCTCCAACGCGATCCGCAGATCAGAGCAGCTTGCCGGGCTCGTAGCTGGCGGCGCCGGGGGTCTTCTTGACGATGGCGGCGGCGAGGCGGACGAATTGGTCAACTTGCTGCGGGGCGGCGCCGACGAAGCGCTTGGGGTCGGCGAGCAGGGCGCGGAGTTGTTTCTCGGGCAGACCGAGGCGGGCGTCGGCGGAGAGGAGTTTTACCAGGTCGGATTCGCCTTCGCCGGTGCGGATGGCCTTGGCGGCGGCGAGGGCGTTTTCCTTGATCGCGAGGTGGGCGGTCTCGCGGCCGACGCCGGCTTTTACCGCTTCCATGAGGATGGTGGTGGTGGCGAGGAAGGGGAGCTGGCGCTGGTTCTCGGCGCCGATGGCGGCGGCGAAGACATCCATCTGGTTGAGCACCGCGAGGAGGGTCTCGAGCAGGCCGTCAATGGCGTAGAAGGCGTCGGGCAGGGCGACGCGGCGGACGACGGAGCAGGAGACGTCGCCTTCGTTCCATTGGTGGCCGGCGAGCGCGGCCGTCATGGTGACGTAGCCGGAGAGGATGGTGGAGAAGCCGCAGATGCGCTCGCAGTTGCGGGCGTTGACCTTGTGGGGCATGGCGGAGGAGCCGACTTGGCCCTTTTGGAAACCCTCGGTGAGCAGTCCCTGGCCGGCCATGAGACGGAGCGTGGTGGCGAAGCTGGCGGCGCCGGCGCCGAGCTGGTGCAGGGCGGAGACGACGTCGAAATCGAGCGAGCGCGGGTAAACCTGGCCGACAGCGAAAAGAGCGCCCTTGAAGCCGAGGTGGGCGACGATGCGGGCCTCGAGTTTGGCGACCTTGGCGGCGTCGCCGAAGAGAGTAAACTGGTCGAGCTGGGTGCCGACTGCGCCCTTGAGGCCGCGCACGGGGTAGCGGGCGGCGAGCTCCTCGATGCGGGCGTGGGCGATGAGGAGTTCCTGGCCGGCCATCGCGAAACGTTTGCCGAGAGTGGTGGGCTGGGCGGGCACGTTGTGGGTGCGGCCGGTGAGCATGAGGGTGCGGAACTCCTTGGCGCGGGCGGCGAGTTTGCCTATCGCGGCGGCGGACTTGAGGCGGACGACGGCGAGGGAGCGCGCGATCTGGAGCTGCTCGACGTTCTCGGTGAGGTCGCGGCTGGTGAGCCCGAGGTGGATGAACTGCCGCTGGGCCAGGCCGGAGAATTCCTCGAGCCGGGCTTTGACGTCGTGCAGCGTGACCCGCTCGCGGGCGGCGATGGCCTCGAGGTCGATCTGGTCGCGCACGCGCTCGTAGTCGCGGATGGCCTCCGACGGGATGGGCAC
>JAIYBI010000168.1 GCA_027488595.1 Opitutaceae bacterium
GCCGTTACGAGACCGAGGCCAACACCACCGACGCCCTCGCCGCATCTCTTCCCTACTACCTGATCTTTTGGGCGGCGGGCAACGAGCAGCTCGATCTCACGGCCCAAAAAGGCTACCAATCCATCACCTTCAACGGCCTCGCCAAAAACATCCTCACCATCGGTGCCGGTGACGACGCCGTCACCGCGGGTGTTCGTGACCCCAGCAAAGGCGCGCTCGCCGATTTCTCCAGCATGGGCCCCTGCGACGATGGCCGCATCAAGCCCGACCTCACCGCCAATGGCGTGGACCTTCTCTCCTCCGTCGCGACCAGCAACACCGCCTACGACGGCACCTACAGCGGCACCAGCATGGCCACGCCCAACGCCCTCGGCTCCGCCGTTCTCATCGAGCAGCTCTACGCACGCGAGTTCTCCGGCCAGCGTCTGCGCGCCAGCATGCTTAAGGCCCTTCTCATCCAGACTGCCACCGACGTCGGCCGCACCGGTCCCGATTACCAATATGGCTGGGGCTACCTCAACGTGAAGGCCGCCGCCGACCTTCTCCTGGCCCACAAGGCCAGCCTCGCCAGCCCCAAGCTCATCGAGGGCACCGTCACCAACGCCGCCAAAACCTTGACCCACTCCTTCACCTGGGATGGCACCAGCCCCATCCGCGCCACCCTCTGCTGGACCGACCCCGCCGGCACCGCCCAGACTGCCGCCGACAGCCGCACGCCCAATCTCAAAAACGACCTCGACGTCAAGATTACCGCCCCGAACGGCACCACCAACTACCTGCCTTATGTGATGCCTTTTGTGGGCACATGGACGCAGCCTTCGATGGAACTCCCTGCCACCACCGGCGTCAATAAAGTGGACAACGTTGAGCAGGTCTACGTCGCCGCTCCGGCCCAAGCTGGCAGCTACACGATCACCGTTACGCTCCCCGGCACACTCACCGGCACTTCCCAGATTTACTCTCTCGTGGTGAGCGGCGGCGCGAACGTGGCTACCAATCCGGCCCCGGTCGTCACCCTGGATTCACCCGCCGCCGGCACCGTCATCCTGCCTGGTGCCCCCGTCACACTCACTGCCACCGCCACCGATACTGTCATTGGCGGCGGCCCCGGCGTAGTCACCGGCGTCGAGTTCTTCAACGGCACCACCTCTCTCGGCAGCGCCATTACCACCCCTCCCTACACGTTGACTTGGACGCCCTCCGCCGCCGGTTCCTATGTGATTACTGCGAAGGCGACCGATAGCGAGGGTGCCATCGGTTCCTCCGCCGCAGTGAGCCTCACCGTGCTCCTTGGGAACGGCACGCCGACCCTCGACACCGTCGTCCCGGCCAGCGGCGTCGCCGGCGATTTGATCACCCTCACCGGCACCAATTTCGCCGCCGTCTCCGCCGTGAACTTTAACGGCGTGCCAGCCGCACTCTACACCGTCAACTCGTCCACCTCCATCACCGCCACCGTGCCCGCCGCCGCCACCACCGGGTCGGTCACCGTCACCAATTCCTACGGCACCGCCACCAGCTCAAACCCGTTCACCATCGTGCAGAATCCGGTGCTGATCAGCCAGATTTACGGCGCGGGCGGCAACTCCGGCGCGACTCTCAATGCCGACTACGTCGAGCTCTACAACCGTGGCGAGACCGCGGTGAACCTCACTGGCTGGTCGGTGCAATACGCCTCCGCCTCCGGCACCAGTTGGCAGGCCGCCACCCTCACCGGCTCGATCCCGGCGGGCAAAAACTACCTTGTTAAACTCAAAACCGGCACCACCGGCATCGCCCTGCCCACCGCCGACGACACTGGCACGATTGATATGAGCGGCTCGCAAGGCAAGGTCGCCCTGCGCAACACCACCACCCTGTTCACCGGCTCGAACCCGGTCGGCCAGAGCGGCCTGCAAGACTTCGTCGGCTTCGGCAAAGCCAACGCCTATGAAGGCGCCGCCGCCCCCTCGCCGTCGTCCACCACCGCCATCTTCCGCGTCGGCGGCGGCTCGACCGACACCGGCGACAACTCGGCTGACTTCACCGCCGCCGCGCCCAACCCGCGCAACACCAACGCCGGTGCGCCCGCCACCCCCGTTATCTCCAGCGCTGCCACCGCCAGCGGCACCGTCTCGCAAGCCTTCAGTTACCAGATCGTGGCCAGCAACTCGCCCGCGTCTTACGCCGCCACCGGCCTTCCCGGAGGTCTGAGCTTAAACGTCAACAACGGCCTCATCTCGGGCACGCCCACCACCGCTGGAACCTCGACCGTGACGATCTCGGCGACCAACGCCACCGGCACCGGCTCCGCCACCCTCACGATCACCCTAGTCGCCAGCGGTGCCGGTGGCGGTGCCGTAACCGTCTTTTCGGAGAACATGGGCTCGCCGACGGGGACGACTTCGATCTCCGCAAACAACTTCCAGAATAAGGGCACGCTCACCTTTGGTCAGGGCGCGCAGTCCAATCCAGCCGATGTCCGCAGCACCACGCCCTCCACCGGCTACGCCGGGGCTTCGGGCAACGGCAATGTTTGGTTCACGACCACGAACGGGGCGTATGGATTTTCCATCGAAGGCATCAATGCGTCCGGCGCCACCGCCCTGAACCTCGCCTACGGCTACTACAAAAACGTCGCATCCGGCCATGCCACCTTCTCTGTTGATTACTGGAACGGATCGGCTTGGGCAACGATCGCCAATACCTCCACCGCACTCTTTAATGAAAGCTCAGGCGCAGGCGCGAACTGGTATGCGGCGAAGACACTGACGCTCCCCGCAGATGCTCAAATCAACGGATTGAAGATACGCTTTGTGAAAACCGGATCAGCCGGAATTCGCATAGATGATGTGAAGCTCACGGGCGTCCTCGCCGGCACACCCACCATCTCCACCACCGGCACCCTCGCCGCCGTGAACACCACCTACGGCGCACCTTCGCCAACTCCCTCCACCTTCAACGTATCCGGTGCAGCCATGACCGCCGGCATCCTTGTCACCGCGCCGTCCGGCTTTGAGGTCTCGCAGACCGCCGGCGGGGCTTCCGGCTATGCCGCAACCCAGACGATTGGCGCCGCCGGCACCATCGCCTCCACCCCGGTTTTCGTGCGCCTCGCGGCCGCCACCTCGGCGGATTCCTACGCGGGCAACGTCGTCTGCACCAGCGCCGGCGCCGCGCCGGTAAACGTGCCGGTCGCCACCAGCGTGGTCGGCCCGAAGGTCCTCGTCATCACCGCGCAGGACCGCACCAAGGTCTTCGGCACCACACTCCCGCTTGGGAGCACCGCCTTCGACGTTTCCGGTCTCGTTCTCGGGCAGACCATTGGCTCCGTCACCCTCACCGCCAGCGGCGGCACCGCCGCGCCTGACGCCCTCGGCACTTACTCAATCACGCCCTCGGCCGCGACCGGCGGCACCTTCTCCGCCGCCAACTACGACATCTCCTATCAACCCGGCACGCTCACCGTCACCGCCCCCACCTTCGCCCAGTGGGCTGCCGGCCTCTCCGATCCCGCACCCATGGCCGACCCCGACGCCGACGGCGTGTCTAACCTGCTCGAATACTTCATGGGCTTGAATCCCGCCCTGGCTGACGTCGTGTCACCGGTATTCAACTACACCGGCTCCGAGCTCCAATTCGACTACCGTCGCAGCAAGGTCATCACCGGCGTCAGCGGTTCCGTGGAGTGGTCCGCCAGCCTCGCCGGCACCCCCACCTGGTCCACCGGCGGAGTCACCGACACGTTCGTCTCCGATCAAGGCACCTACGAAATCCGCCGCGCGAGCGTGTCGTTCACCGGCCCCGAGACGGCCAAGTTCCTCCGCCTGCGTGTGAGCCAGCCGTAAGCCCCCGGCGGCGGCTGAAGCTGAGTTTTTAAGTGCGGTGTAGCGGGGGGCGCCATGCGACCCGATTCAAGCCACGGGTCGCTTGGCGCTCCCCGCTACATTTGATGCAACCCCGACCAGCGGCCGGGCTGCATTTGCTCACTCCACCACGCGCGGCACCACGATCATGTTGTCGCGTTGCTGCGGGGCGTTGCGAAGGGCGTCCTCGACCGACAAACCCGCGCGCGGCACATCGGCCTGCAACACGTTGAAGATCGGCGTGGCGTGAGCGGTGGGTTCGACGCCGTCCACGTTCACTTCCTTGAGCTTCTCGATGTAGCCGATGATGTCTCCTAGCTGGGAGGAGAACTTCGCCTTCTCCTCGGGCGTAAGCGCGAGACGCGAGAGCATGGCAAGGTGGTCAATGTCTATCTGCATGGGCAAAAGCAGTGAGGAGCGAGACGCGAGGAGCGAGGAGAAATTCAGCGGCGGAGATGTTAACCACGGATGAACACGGATACACACGGATGACGGAAATTTTATAACCCGGAGCCATGGACCGTGTCCACGTCTTGATCATCGGGTTTGATCCGTGTCTCTCCGTGTTAATCCGTGGTTAACCAAAACTCCGGGGTTTTATGAAAGACGGCTCGCCCTCGCACACCGCACTGCTTCATCTTCTCACCATGTTTGAAATCACCGGCACGGTCAAAAAAGTCTTCGAGGAACAAACCTTCGGCAGCGGTTTTAACAAACGAGAGTTCGTGCTCACCATCGAGTCGGGCAAGTTTCCGCAGGACATCCAATTCGAGTGCGTGAAGGACAAGGTCGGCCTCGTCGCCGCGCTCAAGCCCGGCGCGAAAGCAAAAGTTTTCTTCGACCTCCGTGGCCGCGAGTGGAAGGAGAAATACTTCGTGAATCTCAACGCCTGGAAGATCGAGCAAGTCGGCGCGACCCCCGAGGCCCCGCCGCCCGACGACGACGGCGCTCCCTTGGTCGAGCCCCCGGGCGAGTCGGTGCAAGACGACGTGCCGTTTTGAGCGGTTCATGGTTTGTTTAACTTCCTGTGCCAATTCCTGATTACGAACAAGTGAAGTTGCCCGCGCTGGACTTTCTAGCTGACGGGCAGCCGCGTCGATTGCGGGAGATTTATGAAGAGGTGGGTGAAAAGTTCGGACTGACTCCCGAAGAGCGCGCTGAACTCCTGCCCAGCGGCTCACAGCTACGGTGGAACAACCGCGTTAACTGGGCCTGTTACGATCTCTACAAAGCCGACATTCTCCTTCGTCCAAAGCGCGGTCATTACCAGATCAGCGACTTCGGAAGGAAGATTCTCGCCCAGAAACCCGCCAATCTTGATCGCGGCTTCCTTCGCCAATTTCCCCAATTTCTTGAATGGGATAAACGCCCAGCAAAAGCAGCCGAAACGAAAACCACGGCTCACGAATCCGAAACTGCGACCTCACAGACCGCCCACGAACGCCTCGAGGCTGCCTTCGAGGAAATGCAGTCCGCACTCAAGCAAGACCTCCTCGACCAAGTCCGAAAGATGGATCCCTACGCCTTCGAGCAGCTGGTGGTGGACCTCCTCGTCGCCATGGGTTACGGCGGTTCTCGCGCCGAGGCGGCCCAAGTGACTCAACGCAGCGGCGACGAGGGCATCGATGGCGTCATCAAGGAAGACCGTCTCGGACTCGAAACAATTTACCTGCAGGCCAAGCGTTGGCTAAACGCGGTTGGACGCAAAGAACTCCAGGCCTTCGTCGGCGCTCTTCACGGACAAGGTGCGAGCAAGGGCGTTTTCATCACCTCCGGAGAGTTCGCCAACACCGCTAGCGAATATGTCGAAAAGATCAGCCAGAAAGGCCAAAAGGTCGTCCTCATCGATGGAGATCGAATGGCCGCTCTGATGATCGAGCACGGCGTTGGCGTCTCCGCCGTAAAAACCTACGACCTCAAACGGGTGGACAACGATTACTTTGAGTCGGAATAGAGACGCATGAGAATCGAGAGTCGAGATGCCCCCTGGGGGCGATTTGTGACACGTTGATTCGGATCCAATCGTCTAGCGGTCGGCTGGGTCGGGTTTTCCCCCATCGTGCAATCAGCCTTGGCGGATTAGTCTGCCCTTGCGCTCCGCTCGCCTGAGGTCGCGCCCCCTGATGAACCAATCTCCCGCCCTCCTCGTCACCTTGGCCCTGATCACTTTCGCCTCGCCGCTCCCGGCCCAGGAGACGGTGCACACAAGCTACATGCCGGTCGTGCCAACCGAAACCTTAGCCACCACGCTGGCCCGGATGTCTGTCGAAAAACCCGGCGTTATGAAGCGCCAGCTCGATCTGCTGCAAACGCGCTACGACCTGCGGGACGAGCCCGAATCGGACGTCACTATGTCGCGCGGCAAACCCGTGCAGTCCGGCATACGGGTGAAGCTGCTCCCCGGCACGACTTGGGAAAGTTTGTCCACCCAGTCGCCTGAGCAGATACGCGAAGCCGACCGTTTTCCGCCGGGCTTCCTGCCCTTGCCGCACCCCAATCACCCGGAAGGCGGCATGCTGTTCCCTCAATTCGCGATAGATGAAATCAAGCGCCAGGAGGGCCGCGACCTGACGCGTTTTGATTTGGATTTCGACCTGCCCGATCAATTTCTCCCGGAGTTTCCGCCCGCCATCTTTCTGACCACCCGAACCGACCTCGGCGATGTTTCACAGGGACGGCTCGTGACCCTCGACAACTACTTCGAGCTGTTCGACGGCATCCTGAATCCCAAGCAAATCGAGGGACTGCGGCTGCTCGTGACGCCGTTTCCCCAGCAGCAATTCAACCAGACCGACGACCGCCGCTCCACCCGCCCCTCGCGCGGCGTTTCCTGTTTCGACTGCCACTCCAACGGCCACACCAACGGCGCGACCCATTTGGCCGGCGACGTCCGGCCGCAGGCGGTTCGGCATCGCTTGGACACGACCACGTTGCGCGGCGTAAACATCCAGCGCCTGTTCGGCTCGCAGCGCGCCATGAAGTCGGTGGAGGACTTTACCGAATTCGAGCAACGCGGCGCCTACTTCGACGGCGACCACGTCATCGCCGCCAAGAAGGGCGTCAACATCTTGGAGCGCGCCACCCAAGTCCACTTCATGGCGGAGTTCCAAGAGTTACTCGATTTCCCGCCCGCGCCGAAACTCGACATCTTTGGCCAGCTCGACCCTAAAAAAGCCTCCGCCGCCGAACTCCGGGGTGAGGCCGTCTTTGCCGGCCGTGGCCGTTGCACTTCCTGCCACGTTCCGCCCTACTACACCGACAACACCCTGCACAACCTGCGGGCTGAACGATTTTTCAACCCGCGCCTGATCAACGGGCTCATGGCCGGCGCCGACGGCCCGATCAAAACCTTCCCCCTGCGCGGGCTCAAAGATTCGCCACCCTATCTCCATGACGGTCGGCTCCTCACGATCGAGGACACGGTTGAGTTCTTTAATCTCGTGCTCGAAACCAAGCTCACCACCGGGGAGAAGGCCGACCTCGTCGCTTTTCTACGCGTGTTATGAGCATCGCCCCTGCCATACCCGCTCTGCCGAGCCGGCCCCTGGTTCGCGCCGGTCTCGTGCTCGGCGCGGGTTTCGGCGGATTTGCCGACGGCATCGTGCTGCACCAGATTCTCGGCTGGCATCACCTCGTGTGCGTAAGCGCGTTTTGCCAGTCCGCTACCGTGGCGCAGCTGCAACTGCAAAACACCCAGGACGGCTTTTTCCATCTCGGTCTCTGGCTTGTCACGCTGACCGGTCTGGTGATGCTCTTTCGCGCCGCGCGCACCGCCGACACGGACTGGAGCGGACGCACTTTGACGGGCGCAATGCTGGCCGGAGCAGGCCTGTTCAACATCGTCGAAGGCCTCATCAACCACCAGCTCCTCGGCATTCACCATGTGCTCCCCGGTGATCCGCACGAGCTTGCGATCGACCTCGTTTATCTGGTGATCGGGCTGGTCGTCGCCCTCGCGGGCTTCAGGATCATCCGCACTCCGCGCGGAGCTTGAATCGCACGACTTCGCGTGTCCGTGCGCCGTCTAACGCGATCGTGTTCGCTCCGTTGCCCTCCGTGATCTCAGTGGTGAACGAGTCCGGCTTACTTCCGGATCTGGTAACCTGCCGCAGTGAGGTCGGCCTGCACTTTGGTAAAGGCGGCGTTGACCTCGTCGTCGGTGAGGGTGCGGTCGGGGGCGCGGAAGGTCAGCGCGTAGGCGAGGCTTTGCTGGCCCTCGGGCACACCCTTGCCGGTGTAGACGTCGAAGATGTCCACGCTCTCCAGCGCGAAGGCGGCGCCGGCGGCGACGCGGGCGTGTTTGGCAATGGCTTTCTGGACCTCGCTCGCCGAGGTCGTCGCGGGCACCACGACGGCGAGGTCGCGGAGCGCGGCAGGTTGCAGGCTGAAGGGCTTGTAGCTGCGGCGCTCGGCGTCGGCGGTGACTTTCTCCGACACGATGGCGAAAAAGCCGGCGTAAACTTTTCCCGTGATGCCGAGGGCTTTGAGGTGGGCTAGGTCAACCAGGCCGAAGGTCGCGGTCCAGCCGTGCTTGATGTCGCCTGCGGTGGCGGCGTGGCCGGTCTGCCAACCGTGCGCGGGCGCGTCGACGAGCGCGGTGGGTTGGCGGCCGAGCTCGATGCCGGCGAGGGCGGCGATGGTCTCGGCGTGACGCTTGGCGGTGTAGAAATCGGCGGCCTCGCGCGGACGCCAGCTGCGCTCCCCGGTGTCCTCGGCAAGGATGAAGGCGGCGGCGACGCACTCGGAGAGCTGGCCGTTGCGCTCAAGGAACACGCGGCCGGTCTCGAAGAAACGCGAGGCGGTGACGCCGCGTGATTGGTTGAGTTTGAGGGATTCGAGCAGGCCGCTCACGAGGGTGGGGCGGAGGTGCGACTGGTCCTCGACGAAGGGATTGGCGAGAGCGAGGGACTCGACGTGGGCGGGCGTGGTCCAGGCGGCGATCTCCGGGCCGGGGCGCAGGGTGTAGTTGACGCACTCGTTAAAACCCTGGCCGACGAAGGCGTCGGCGACCTTGCGGTTGAAGAGCACGATGGGGTCGTCGTTGCCGACGAGGCCGGGGGCGGTGATGACGGACGTGGGAATTTTTTCGGTGCCGTAGAGGCGCACGACCTCCTCGACGAGGTCGATGGGGCGGTCGAGGTCGTCGCGCCAGCTTGGGATGGAGAAGGTCCAGGCCGGGCCGCGTTTCTCGGTGGGCTCCTCGCTGGTGACGACGAGTTCGAGGGATTCGAGGGCGGCGCGCATCTCGGCGGCGGGGATCTCGAAGCCGAGCTTCTCGTTGATGTAGCCGGGAGTGACGGTGATCTCGCGTTCCCAAGGGATGGTGGAGCCGACGCGATGGATGGGGCCGGCGACGGCGCCGCCGGCGTGGGCGAGGATGAGGTCAATGAAGCGGTGGGCGGCCTCGTCGAGCGAGTGGACATCCACGCCGCGCTCGTAGCGGTAGGAGGAGTCGGAGCCGAGGCCGAGGCGTTTGCCGGTGGCACGGACGGACTGGCGTTTGAAGAAGGCGACCTCAAGCACGAGGTCGAGGGTGTCGGCCGAGACGCCGGAGTCGGCGGAGCCCATGATGCCGGCGATGACGACGGGTTTTTGGGCGTCGGCGATAACGAGCATGTCAGCGGAGAGGGTGCGCTCTTTTTTGTCGAGGGTGGTGATTTTTTCGCCCTCGGTGGCGTGGCGGACGATGATCTCGCCGTTGGCGAGTTTGGCGGCGTCGAAGGCGTGCACGGGCTGCCCGTATTCGAGCATCACGTAGTTGCCGATATCCACGACGTTGTTGATCGGGCGCAGGCCGACGGCGGAGAGGCGCTGCTGCATCCAGTCGGGGGATGGGCCGACCTTCACGCCGGTGACGACAGTGGCGGTGTAGAGCGGGCAATCGGTGTCGGCGAGCACGCGCACGGAAGTGAGCAGATCGGGACGCGGGTTGGCCGAGATGGCGGCGGGCGTGAAGTTGAAGGCGGGGTAGCGGAGCTCGCGTTTGAACCAGGCGGCGAGCTCGCGGGCGATGCCGAGGTGGGAGAGGGCGTCGGGGCGATTGGGCGTGATCTCGATGTCGAAGACGACATCGCCGGCGGGGAGGACGGAGTTGATGGGCGCGCCGATCTCGGGCGCGCCGGAGAGGAGGAGGAGGCCGGCGGCGTCCTCGGCGAGGGTGAGCTCTTTGGCAGAGCACATCATGCCGGAGGAGGGCTGGCCGCGGACCTTTGCCTCCTTGATGACGAAGTCGCCGGGGAGGACGGCGCCGGGGAGGGCGACGGGCACGCGATTGCCGACGTCGCAGTTTGGCGCGCCGCAGACGATGGTGCGCACGCCGCCGTGAGCGGGGCCGACGTCCACGGTGCAGACGGAGAGCTTGTCAGCGTTGGGGTGTTTGTCGCGGGTGAGGATGTGGCCGACGACGACGTTGTTAAAAGACGGTGCGCCGGTGCGGATGACCTGTTCGACCTCGAAGCCGACCCAGGTGATTGCGCGGGAGATGTCGTCGTCGGAGATGCCGGCGAGATCAACGTAGTCTTGGAGCCAGGAGCGGGAGAGTTTCATCGGAGGGAAGAATCGGAGATAGGAAGTTACACAGAGGGCACTAGAGCGGAGGCACGGAGGTCACGGAGAGAGGAGTTGGATTTCTCTGTGCTCTCTGTGAATCCTCTCGTGCCCTCTGTGTAACCCTCTGCTGGTTTGGTTCAGGCGAATTGGCGGAGGAAGCGGGCGTCGTTTTGGTAGAAGTAGCGGATGTCGTCTATGCCGTAGAGGAGCATGGCGAGGCGCTCGAGGCCCATGCCGAAGGCGTAGCCGCTCCAGACTTCGGGGTCGTAGCCGACATCCTTGAACACGATGGGGTCCACCATGCCGCAGCCGCCGATTTCGATCCAGGGCTTTTTGACCTTGGGCAGGTGCGTGGCGCTCAGGTCCACCTCGAAGCTGGGCTCGGTGTAGCCGAAGTAGTGGGGGCGGAAACGGGTCTTGGTGTCTTTGCCGAGGAGGGAGGCGAAGATGTAGTCGAGCAGGGCCTTGAGGTCGCGGACGGTGACGTTCTTGTCCACGTAAAGACACTCGAGCTGGTGGAAGTTGGCCGAGTGGGTGGCGTCGGTGGTGTCGCGGCGATACACGCGGCCGGGCGAGACGATGCGGATGGGCGGCTGGCCCTTCAGCATGGTGCGGATTTGCACCGAGCTGGTGTGGGTGCGGAGGAGGTATTTCTCGTGTGCCGACTTTTTGGATACGTTGCCGAAGCGGGCGGACTCGGGCAGGTAAAAAGTGTCCTGGGCGTCGCGGGCGGGGTGGTCGGCGGGGGTGTTGAGGGCGTCGAAGCAGTAATACTCGGTTTCGACCTCGGGGCCCTCGACGACGGTAAAGCCAACCTTGCGGAGGATGCGGGTCATCTCCTCTCGGACGAGAGTGAGCGGGTGGTAGGTGCCGGGGCTGCGGTCGGGGGAAGGCAGGGTAGGGTCCACGGCGGGGCCGAGGCGGGCGGCGAGTTCACCGGCTTCGAGGCGGGAGAGAGCGGCGTCGAGGTGGGCCTGGAGGGCGGACTTGGCCTCGTTGACGAGTTTACCGACGACGGGTTTCTGCTCCTTGGGCACGGAGCCCATTTGCTTCATGAGCGCGGTGAGTTCGCCGTTGGGGCCGACGAAGCGGGCCTTGGCGGCCTCGAAGTCGGGACGGGTGGCGACGGCCGGCAGTTCGACGGCGGCTTTGGCGAGGAGAGCGGCGAGTTGGTCTTGCATGAAGGAACAGGGAAAGGGGGCGGACGGAGGAAACTACGAAACACGCGGACTAACGAGTG
Organism: Opitutaceae bacterium; assembly: GCA_027488595.1. Lineage (GTDB taxonomy): Bacteria > Verrucomicrobiota > Verrucomicrobiia > Opitutales > Opitutaceae > IMCC26134_A. Next base: position 11,635 of record JAIYBI010000168.1, read on the forward strand.
GGAAAGACATCGGAGGATTGCCCACGAAACACACGAAAAAGCACGAAAGCCAAAGCGGGGAAATTTAAGGTTCCGACCTTTCGTGTCATTTCGTGTGTTTCGTGGGCAAAAAAAGAGGACGGCGCCTTGGAAAAGGCCCGTCCTCCGGGGACTGAAAGGAGGCGAGCCGGTGCGGGCTCGCGTTTGATGGGGTAGCTTAGGCAGCCTTGGCGGCGGCGAGCTTGGCCTTCAACGCGTCCTGGGCTTTTGCAACCAGGGCGGTAAAGGCGACCTCATCGCGAATGGCGATGTCCGACAGGACCTTGCGGTCGAGGAGGATGTTGGCGGCTTTAAGACCTTCGATGAGACGGCTGTAGCTGATGCCATTGGCACGAGCGGCGGCGTTCAAACGAACGATCCAGATGGAGCGGAAGTCGCCCTTCTTTTTGCGGCGGGCACGGAAGGCGTAGAGCCAAGCGTGGTGAACGGCTTCTTTCGCATAGCGGAAGAGCTTGGATTTGTTGCCAAAGTAACCCTTGGCGTAGTTGAGAACCTTCTTCCGGCGACGGCGGGAAGCGGCGGCATTTGTTGCACGAGGCATGTTGTGTTTTTCCTATTTTTGGGCCGGCGGGTCGTCTCGTTAGGATCACCCGCCTGGCGGTTTTTGGTTTTGGTGAAGGCTCTGATTTATCTCAGGCCGGTGGGGAGACAGCGCTTCAGCGGCTTCGCATGGCCTTCGGCGACGAGCTTGTCTTTAGAGGCGCGGCGCTTGGCCGAGGTGCTCTTGGAGGCAAGCAAGTGACGGAAGCCGGGCGTGCGGCGAATAAGCTTACCTTTGGCGGACAGCTTGAAGCGCTTGGCTACGGATTTCTTTGTCTTTTGCATGGGACGAGTTGTCGAAAACACGGAAGTGCGGCGGGCTTGGCAAGGGAATTGTTTGAAAGCGTGGTTTTGCTCGAAAACGGCGTTGACAAGGTGGGCGGCCTGTCGCCTGTTCACCCCTCGTCTTTTTGGTTTCCTAGCTCAATGGTAGAGCAGTTGACTCTTAATCAATTGGTTCCGGGTTCGATCCCCGGGGGAACCACCACTTTTCGTCGCTCCGCCAGGCATCGTTCTTTTGCCAGAGTTTAATTCAGCCAGTTTTTCGGGAGGATTCGAGGGCTTGCCAACGGGGTGCGTGCCGCCCAAGCACTCTCTCGCTTTCGCCGGCGTAGCTCAATGGTAGAGCACCTGTTTTGTAAACAGGCGGTTGCGGGTTCGAATCCCATCGCCGGCTCCACTTTCCCCGTTTCGATCCTCCCCTTCATTTTTGCCCGATTGTGTAATGGCAGCACAAGCGACTCTGACTCGCTTTGTCTAGGTTCGACTCCTAGTCGGGCAGCCATCTCAACCCTCAAGTCCTTCGTGGATTTGAGGGTTTTTTGTTTTCGTCGGCAGACGGGGGCCGACTCAACTCGCGACCGGCCGGCTGATCTTGTCGATCCTGGCCATGATTTCCGGGGTAAGCAGCGGTAACACGTCGAGTGCGCCAAGGTTTTCGGTCAACTGGGCAGCCTTTGAGGCACCGAGGATCACGGTGCTGACGTGCGGGTTTTTCAGGCACCAGGCCACTCCCAGGCGGGGCAGCGTCGTCCCGAGTTCGCGGGCGACGGCGGCGAGGGCCTTGACCGCCGCGATTTGCGGGCCGACCGACGGGCCGGTGAGACGATCGCGCAACCATTCCAAGCCGGGGGTCTCAAGCCGCGAGCCAGCGGGCACGCCGTCGTTGTATTTGCCAGTGAGCAAACCGCTCGCCAAGGGCGACCAGATCGTCGTGCCCAGCCCACGTTCGGCGCAATGGGCGGCGAGGTTCCTCTCCACGTTGTCGCGATTGAAGAGGTTGTATTGCGGCTGCTCCATCGTCGGGCCGTGAAGGCCCAGGCGATCACACACCGCGTAGGCTTCCGTGAGCTGCGCCGCGGTCCATTCGCTGGTGCCCCAGTAGAGCACGTGACCCTGGATGATGAGATCGTGCATCGCGCGACAGGTCTCCTCGACCGGCGTCTCCGGGTCGGGACGGTGGCAGAAATAGAGGTCGAGGTAGTCCACCTGCAACCGGGCGCGCGCGGCGTGACAGGCCTCGATGACGTGTTTGCGGCAGAGACCGGTCTCGTTCGGGCGTTTGCCGCCCCAAAACACCTTGCTCGACACGATGTAACTCGAGCGCGCCCAGCCGCTCTTTTTCAAGATGTCGCCCATTACCAGCTCGGCTTTGCCGGCGGCGTAGCCCTCGGCGTTATCGAAGAAGTTCACGCCCGCGTCATAAGCCGTGTGCATCAATTCCCGCGCCACCGGATCTCCGATCTGGTTCCCGAAGGTAACCCAGGCGCCAAATGATAGCGCGGAAACTTTTAGGCCGGATCGGCCGAGCCGACGATAAATCATGGTGGGGTTGCTCATGGATGATAAGGCTGTGCCTTTAGAACATCATGTCGAATGCAGTCGGTGGAAAGTCTTACGATCAAGTCTCGGTCAAAACCCACTCGGTGCCGTCCACCAGGTAGATTCGCTTCTCATTGGCGGAGCGCCAGCCACTCCACACGCGGTCGCATTGCAGGGGCAGGGCAACGACGGAGGGCATCGAAATCACCGCTTGCTCACGCGGGCACCGCCACTCTCGCCCCTCGCTCCAGGCCTCGGTCATGGCGGATAAATCCAACAACGACACCGCGTCATCGCAGCGCGTGCCGACATTCGCGCTGGGCGCGCCGCGCACGAGCAGGGGCACACGGATGCTTTCCTCGTGCGGCCAGCCCTTCCGAAACAATCCGTGCGACCCGTGCATATCGCCATGCACGGAGGTGAACACCACGAGTGGACTCGGCCTGCCGTGGAGCGCCGCCGTCGTGTCCAGCGCCGCCACCAACGCACCGATGGCCCGATCCGTCGCCTCAATGTGCGCATAATAGCCCGCCAGCTCTCGCCGCGCCTGCGCCTCGGCCTCGCCGCCGCGCGGCACGTTGGCGGCAAGGGTCAGCGACTCCGCTGACGGCCGCATCACACCCGAAGGCACGGCCGCCGCATACGGCGGGTGGGGTGCCTCCAAACTCACGCATGCAAAACAGGGCCCGTCTGTCGCCGAGTATGACTCCCCCCACCAGGCCTCGGCGCGGGCGCAGATGACGTCGCTTTGATAACCGTTAAGCTGTCGCGCCGGTTCGTCACCCGGTCCCTGCCACCACGGATCATTGAGCAAGAAACCTCCCTCAAATCCTTCCCAATGCGCGAAGCCGCCTCGGGCGTGAAGCGGCACCGCCTGCCTGGCCGCCGCCTCGCCGACCAGCGGCGCGGAGCGGTCGCGTTCGCCGACGCCCCATTTGCCGAAAAACCCGGTCGCGTATCCGCGCTCGTTTAAGCGATGCGCGATGGTGCGGGCCGTTGACGGTAGCGCGTCGAAGTAGTCTCGCACGCCGTTTTCCGGTGAGGGAACGCCGGTCAACATCGCCGCCCGCGCGAAGGGACCGAAGGGATGCGGCGTCACTGCCTGCGCGTAGTTCACCGTGGCGACGTTCGCCGCCAGGGCGTCGAGCGCGGGCGTGCGGGCGTTCGCGTCTCCGGCGTAGCCGCAGGCCTGCGCCCGCCACTGGGTGGCGACCACCCAGACGATGTCGGGTTTGGCGGGCATCGCTTACTGGAGGCGCGCCGGCAGGCGACGATAACGTGCCGCGACTTCTTCAAGCAGCGGGCCGGTGGGTGTGGCCTTGAGGTTGTTGCCGAGGGTGAGGGTTTTCTGCGGGAGAAAATTCGTGATCAACGCGCAGGTCCCGGTGTTGACCATAATGCCGAGCAGCTCGCCGGTTTTACTCAGCACAAGATCGCCGCGCGAGGGGGAGAAGTCGCCAAAGAGGCGGCGAACGAGCCGGTTGTCCACTTGCACATAGCCGGGGTTTGCGGGATCCAGTTTAAAGGGCAGCTCGCCGTAGCCTTTGCCACCTGCGCTGATGAGCACCGCCTCGGGGAATTTGAAGGGCTCGAGCGCGATGAGGTAGGCTTCACTTTTCAGCGAGCCGGCCTGCTCGGCCGTGAGCGGCAAGGCGACGAGACGCGGATCGCTCGATAGGAAGTCCACCCGGCCTGCCGCCACCGTGACGCCGCTGCGAGTGAGGCTGAGCGCCAGCCGTTCCCAGTCGGCCTGACCGTTTTGCTCAGTCCAGGAAAAGGGCGTGTCGTCCACGTGGAGCAGCGCGATGGTGTCGCGGCCGTCGCCGGCGAGCACGGTATTGGTTTCACGACTACGATCAACCGGCCCGAAAAACGAGGTGCGCGCCGCAGTGAAGCGCGTCGCGATACGCCGTTCCAGAAACGCGGTGAAGAGGGTGTTGGCGTTTATAGGACGCGATTCGATGATCTCGCGCTTCAGCGCGCTTGATTGCTCGGCCAGTTGCCCGACGCCCTGCACGAGTTCGACCGTGGTCTGTTGCACGCGCTGGCGCTCGGCCCGCTCGGTGGCGACCTCGGCGCGGAGCAGCGTGGTCTGCTCGGTGAGGAGGGCCTTTTCCTTTTCGGCCACCTTCACGGTGACGGAGAGATCCTCGGCCCGGCGGCGGGCGGTCGCCTCGGCCTGCTCCAGTTTGGCGATGTCCTCCTGCTGGCGCTTTGCCTCGGAGGCGCGCACCGCCAGATCGCGGGCGAGCTGCTCGGCGCGGGCGCGCTCGGTCTCGGCGTCGGCCCGCGTAAGCGCGAGCGCGCGGTCGAGTTTTTCCGCGTTCGCCTGGGTCTCGGTCAACGTCGCGGAAAGTTTCGCCCCGGCCTGCTCCGCGGCCGTTTTTAAGGTCTCGGTCTGGGCCAAATCCCGCGCCAGCGCATCGCGACGCGATTGCTCGTCTTCGAGGGAAAGCTTCATGACCGCGATCATGTCCTGCTCGGGGCTCGCCGCCGACCCAGCGCCTGCGTTTTGCGTGGCGACGGCGGGGGCCGGTTTGGCCGGCGTGGCGGCATCCCAGCGGGTGAGCGCGAGCAGCGTCAGCAGCAGGAAGTCGCAGAGGATCAGGAGGAGGGTCTTGTTCATGAGCTCAGCGTCCTTGCGGCTGGCCGGCCTGCGCGACTAGCGCATCTTGCGCGGCGAGGATGAGTTTGGTTTTAAACGGGCGCACCAAGCGGATTTTCACCAAGGCCACACACGTGATGCCGAAGAGATTGGAGGAATAGGCGGCGAGTAAGTTGGGCTCTATCACCCCGATCACCTGCAGGACGAGAGCGGTGGCGGTGCCGCCGATGCCGATGTAGAGCCCGCCGTCGAAGAGGTTCTCCTCGTTTTCCATGAGGCGGAGCTTCACCAGTGAGGGCAGGTCGCCGGCGGCGATTTCGCGGATCTTTGTAAGGCAAATCCAATACATGCCGATTTGCAGGGCGGCGAAGAAGGCGATCGAGATCAGGGTGTTCATATTGATGGATAAAGTAGGTGGGACGTGGACCAGCGAAGCCGGGTCGAGCACGCTTCCCAGCACGGGCACTGCCAGTCGCAACATGCCCTCGGGAGGAGCGTTGGGCACACGGTTAAAGGGTTCGGTGGCGGCGAGAAAAATTACCGTGGCGGCCAGCGCGATCAATGAGGCGCGCCCGCTGAAAAGTTCGCTGGCGGCCGTGCGTGGGCCAACCGCCGATTTTACATCCGTGCGCAAAAACACTCCGGAGCCCAGCAGGTAGGCACCGGCGGCAAAGAGCGCCAGTTTCAGCGTGAGCGCCAGACCAGGATAGAGCAGCGCCAGCCCCGCCACCGCCCCGGGCACAGGCGCGGCGGGCTGGCGGTTGACCGGGACGCCGCGCTCAAGCAGGAGCCGCAGAGCGCCTTCGCCGGAGCTTAGCGCGAGGCGCAGATCGGCGTCCGCCGTGCCCGGATGAGCAGCGCGATAGCGTAGCACGCGCTCGGTGGATTGCCCGGTCAGGCCCGCCGCGAGCGCGATGGCAAACGGCTCGCCACCTGCGCGTGCAAGTTTGCCGAGGTCGGCCCACATCTCGCGCGTCTCCACCCCGCCGGCGATCTCGGTCAGTTGCCGCCAGTCGAGCCTGCGGCCCAGCGCGAGGAGATCAATTAACATCGGCTCCAAGGTCCCCAACTCGCCTCGCGCCGCCGCCACGCGGGCCGCCTCGCGCCACTCCCGCGCGAACGCCGGGTTCAAGTGCTCGCCTTGCTGCAATAAGGCCGCGAGCAACAGCAGCGCTTCGAGGGTTTGTCCGCCGGGCCGGTTCGCCGGCACGAAGATCCCCGTCCTCGGCACTTCGCGCACCGCCAGTGTCTCGCGCACCGCCGCCAGGCGCGAGTTGGCGAGAAATCCACGCAAGGCCTCCCGCGCCCGCGCCGTCACCAAAAAATCCACCACTGGCCGGCTCGCCGCCGCGCCCTTGCCCTCGCTTACCGCCGTCCGGCGCAGCGGCTCGAGAAACGGATCCGCCCCGCCCCAAATCGCCAGCTCCGGCTCGCGCGCCTGAAACTCCGCCAGCTCTCTCGCGAAGGCTTTTACGTCGCTTGCCCCTTCCGCCGCTCCGAGCCGCGCACCGGTCAGCAGCAGCGCGGCCGGCCCGGGCAGCCCTCGTTCCAACTGCGCCCGGCCGAGCTCGATCAGCGTGGGCGTGCCTTGGCCGGCCCGCACCAGAAGCGCCGGCGCCACCGAGGCCAGATGCCCCGGCACAGCCCACGCCAGCACCATCATCACCAGTCCGCACGCCAGCGCCGGCCAGAACCAGCGGCGGGCGGAAGGTGGCGGGAACGAGTTCATGTTGAAGGCACTATTGGTTTGCCGCCGGCGGACGCAAACCCACGCTGCCCCACCTTGACGGCACTAACGACCCTCATCCGACCCATGGCTCTCGCGATTGTTCACTACAACGCC
>JAIYBI010000438.1 GCA_027488595.1 Opitutaceae bacterium
AATCCATCGGCCATGAGCCCCTCGACGTGCAGGCCCTCGGCTGCGATTTCCTCGCCTTCTCCGGCCATAAGATGTGCGCCCCCACCGGCATCGGCGCGCTCTACGGCCGCCGCGCCCTGCTCGACGCCATGCCCCCCTACGAAGGCGGCGGCGGCATGATCGAGACCGTCGAGTATTCGCACTCCACCTGGAAACCCGCCCCTGAGCGCTTCGAAGCCGGCACGCCCAACATCGCCGGCGCCATCGGCCTCGCCGCCGCCTGCGATTACATTGACGCCGTGGGCCGCCCCGCCATCGCCGCGCACGACCACCACCTCGGCGCCCTCGCCCGCGCCGCCCTGAGCGAGTTGCCCGGCATCCGCATCCTGGGCCCCCGCACCGGCCAGCCCCGCGCCGGCATGGTGAGCTTCGCCTTCGAAGGCATCCACGCGCACGACGTCATCACTATCGCCGACCAGCAAGGCGTCGCCCTGCGCGGCGGCCACCACTGCAACATGCCGCTCATGAAAAAACTCGGCCTCCCCAGCACCTCCCGCGCGAGTTTTTACCTCTACAACACCGAGGAAGAAATCGCCTCCCTCACCGCTGCCCTCCGCAAGGTCCTCAAATTCTTCGCCTGAGGCGGTCATCGCGATTTTTTCAACACAAGCGGCCCAATTGCAGACCATTGCGCAGCCTACGTAATCGGATTTATTGCGTGGCGAAACGGGCGCACGCATTCTGTGCCCGTTCTTTGGATACGCTTGCCTAAGCCGTCGCCGCTTCCTCGGTGCCGGCACGGGGGACCCAAATTTCCGTCGCGCTCTCTCGCGGCGGACGGGGCGAACGGACGCAGGCAACTGCGCCCAAGGCGACCTTCCAGCGCCAAGCCCGTCAGCTAACCTCGTCGGCCAATGGAAGGGTGATCCACTAGGACCCGCTCGTGCGGTGTTCCCACGGTCTCCCCTAATCTAACCGCGTCCGCACGCCTCGCCGGGAACACCGTCGTCGCCGCGGTCGCATGTCAGGAGACAGTCAAAATGAACTCGTTAATCGTCACGCCCCTCGGTGTCGCGGGCCTTGCCGCGCACTTCCTCCTCGGCTTCGCCGGCCTCGTGCTCGCGGGCCTCGCCCTCAAATCCCGCGCCCTGCCCACCCGCCTAGCCCTCGGCTCCGCCGCCGCGCTCGCGCTCCTCCTGCCCTTCGCACTGGCGTCCGGCTGGGTCGAGCGCACCGGTCTCGGCCTCGCGTTCCTCGTGTTCTCGCCTCTGCTGCTCGGATTGGTCGTGATCCACGAAACGCAGGTCGGCGTCGTCGTGAAAAAATTCGCCCGCCGCCACCTCCCCGCCGGCCAGCTCATCGCGCTGAACGACGAGGCCGGCTACCAGGCCGACACCCTCGCTCCCGGCGTCCACTTCGGCTACGGCTTCTGGCAATACGCCGTCGCCAAGACTCCCGTCGTTACCGTGCCGCCAGGCGAGATCGCGCTCGTCGTCGCCGCCGGTGGCGCGCCCATCCCGTCCGAGCGCATCCTCGCCCGCGTCGTTGATTGCAACGACTTCCAGGACGCCCGCCGCTTCCTCCTCGGCGGCGGCGAAAAAGGCCGCCAACTCGGCCTGCTCACCGCCGGCGCCTACCGCATCAACCCCGCCCTGTTCGAGATCATCACCTCTTACAACGCCGCCCGCCACGGCATGGAGCCCGACGATCTCCATGTTTACTCCGTCCGTCCTGACATGGTCGGCATCGTAACCACCCTCGACGGCCACCCCATCGAGGGCGGCGAGATCGCCGGCCCCGTAGTGCCCGGCCATGACAACTTCCAAAGCGCCCGCGCCTTCCTCGACGCCGGCGGTCGCCGCGGTCTCCAGGAGCAGGTCCTCCTCTCCGGCTCGTGGAACCTCAACCCGTGGTTCGCCCGCGTCGAGCAGGTGCCCATGCTCGCCATTCCCATCGGCTCCGTCGGCGTCGTCATCTCCTTCGTCGGCCTCGCCCACGAGGATATCAGCGGACTCGCCTTCAAACACGGCGACCTCGTCAACGTCGGCCACAAGGGCGTCTGGGTCACGCCGCTCAACCCCGGCAAACACCCGATCAACACCCGCATCATGCGCGTCGAACTCGTCCCCACGACTAACATCGTCCTCAACTGGGCCAACCGCTCCGAGGCCCACCACTACGACGAGCGCCTCAGTTCCATCACCGTGCGCTCCAAGGACGGCTTCGCCTTCAACCTCGACGTTTCCCAGATCATCCACGTCGGCGCACTCGACGCGCCCAAGGTCATCTCCCGCCTCGGCTCCATGCAGAACCTCGTGGACCACGCCTTGCAGCCCATCGTCGGCAATTACTTCCGCAACTCCGCCCAACACCACACCGTGCTCGATTTCCTCAACGCCCGCAGCGAACGCCAGGTCGAGGCCGCCGGCCACATCCGCATCGCACTCTCCGCCTATGATGTGCAGGCGATCGACACCCTCATCGGCGACATCACGCCTCCCGCCGAGCTGATGAAAACCCAGACCGACCGCAAAATCGCCGAGGAGGAAAAGAAGACCTACGAAACCCAGGAAGCCGCGCAAAACCAGCGCCAGGAACTCGTCCGCGCCACCGCCCTCGCCAACATCCAGCAGCAAATGGTGGACGCCGACCAGGGCGTGCGCATCGCAGAGCTCCGCGCCCAGTCCGCGATCAAGCAGGCCTCCGGTGAAGCCGAGTCCACCCGCCTCCGTGCCCTCGGCGAGGCCGAAGGCATACGCGCCACCGGTGACGCGAAAGCCCAGGCCTACCGCGCCGGCGTCGAGGCCCTCGGCGCCCAGAGCTACACCGTGATGCAACTCATGCAAACCGTCGGCGAACGGGGAGTCCGCATCGTCCCCGACGTCTCCGTGACCGGTGCCACCGGCGGCTCCGGCCTCCTCGAAGCGATGTTGGGCCTCATGACCAAAGAAAAAACCCGCGACCCATCCGCGAACTAACCTCATTCGCAACCCTCCCCGAAGCCCTTCGGCAAAGTGTAACCAAATTGGTTACACTTTGCCGTTCTTTAAGCGGTCCACCGCCAAACGCTGCAACCTCACCCCATGCAGCCTTGGCACCATCCGGTCGTAATGGCTCGGCAACACTCCCGCCACACCCGCCGCCGCCAACGCCCGCAAACTCGCCTCTGCCCGCACACCGTCGCGGGTAAGAAAGCCCAGCGGCCGATGCACCGACCAAGCGTAGCTCGCGAACAAATCCCCGGGGAAAATCAGCCCGCCCGCCGCCGTCACCTCGCTTCGCTCCACTACCAACGCGCAATGCCCCGGCGTATGCCCCGGAAGATGCCACACCCGCAAGCCGCCCCACAACGGCAACACGTCGCCATCCCGCAACTCGCCGCCGATCTCCGGCGCTCGATACCTCCACCTACCCAAGCGCCCGACTACGCACCCCGTCCCCTCCAATCCTCTCTGCACCTTCCACAAAAGCGCGCACTACCTGAATCTACCACAAAACGACCTCATTGCTACGACGGCTGACGTTCTAGACAAAGCGGTGGAGTTTATCCGCCGCCATCACACCGAGCGCCGCGTGCTCATCCATTGCGAACTCGGCCTGCTTCGCTCCGCCCGTGTGGCGGAGCACTGGCTGGTCGCCGCCGGT
>JAIYBI010000007.1 GCA_027488595.1 Opitutaceae bacterium
CCAAGGGCACCGCCCTCACCGTGCTCGCGCCGCCGACCGTCGGCACCATCACCGGCCCCTCCACCGTCGCCACCGGCGGCTCCTTCACCCTCGGCGTCACCGCCAGCGGCCCCGGCAAATTGACCTACCAGTGGCGCCTCAACGGCTCCGCCATTTCAAAAGCCACCAAGTCCACCTACGCCGTCAAAAAAGCCGTATCCGCCAACGCCGGCTCCTACACCGTCACCGTCACCAACTCCGTCGGCTCCACCACCAGCGCGCCGCGATCGCTCACCGTCTCGCCGTAATCCGTCCGCCCCAGTCGCGCGCCACCGCGCCCCCCCTCCGGTTTCAGCCCTCAGGTTTCAGGTCTCAGGTTTCAGGTTTCAGGTCTCAGGCCTCAGGTTTCATCAGCGCTCCTTCCAATCCCGCCCGCCCATTGTAGGGCACCACGCGACCCTCCTTCGGTCTCGAAGAGGGACATGCCTACTACAAAAACCTCCCCCGCCTCGAAGCTTCTTTTTCGCGGTATCCACGTAACGCTTACACCGGCCCTGCGCACCGCGCTCGAACGCAAAGCCGAGCGCCTCCTCCGCCACGAACCACGTATCGTTCGCATTCGCATTGATCTCGACCACGACCGCACCCATGGCCAGGAGACTTTTATCGCCAAGGGCCACATCGAGATCGGCGGTCCCGATCTCCTCGCCAGCGTCTCCGCCGACGACGCCTACAAGGCCGCCGACCTCCTCATAGACAAACTCGACCGCCTTCTTAGCAAACGCGCCGATGCCCCCCGCGCCCGGCGCAACAACCCCGCCCGGGAGAACGCCGTGGACGAGTAAGTCCTCCGTCCTCCCCACCCGCCTCACCCTCTTCGCGCTGTTGACCCGCCGCTCCCGCCGCATGCGTGAGCGGCTTTTTTATGCCCTGCGCCGTTCTTTTTTCTCGGCTCCCCGCACACTTACGCTTCTTTAACTGACGTGCCTCCCCTCAAGGTCCTCTTCGTTTCACCCGAGGTCGAGCCGTTCATCAAGGTCGGCGGTCTCGCCGATATGGTGGGCTCTCTTCCCAAAGCTCTCACCGCCCTCGGCCACGATGTCCGCATCGTCATGCCGGCCTACGGCAGTCTCAAACGGGACTCCGCCTGGCACGCCCGCCCCGATCCACTCGGCGTGGATGTCGGCACCGAGGCCCATTGGGCCCGCACTTGGGAGAACGTTCTCCCCGGCTCCAAGGTTCCCGTTTACGCCTTGGAACACGAGGGCTTCTTCGGTCGCCCCGAGGTTTACGCCGGCCCCTGGGGCAACTTCCCCGACAACGATCTCCGCTTCACCTTCCTCTGTCGTGGTGCCCTGAATCTCTGCCTTCAACTCGGCTGGATTCCCGATGTAGTCCACTGCCACGACTGGACCACCGGCCTGCTCCCGCTTCTGCTCAACACCACCCTGCGCCACACCCCGCTTGGCCAGACCGCTTCGGTTTTTACCATCCATAATCTCGAGCATCAGGGCTACGCCGACCGCCGCGTGCTCTCCTTCGCCCACATCCCGCCCGAGGAGTTCCGCACCGACAGCACCGAGAGCGTCGGCGCCGTCAACCAGATGAAGGCCGGCCTCTACCACGCCACCAAACTCACCACCGTCAGCCCCACCTACGCCGAGGAAATAAAGACCCCCGCCGGCGGCTTCGGCCTCGACCACGTGCTGCGTTACCGCGCCGCCGATCTGCTCGGCATCGTCAACGGCATAGATACCACCGCGTGGAATCCCGCGATGGACAAGTATTTGCCGCGCCCCTACAACCAGCGCTCGGTCGAGGCCGGCAAGGCGGTATCCAAAGCCGCCCTACAAGCTCGTCTCGATCTCGACCTCGATCCCCACATCGCCCTCTTCGGCGTCGTCTCCCGTTTCGCCTCGCAAAAGGGCCTCGATCTCCTCGCCGAGGCGCTTCCCCACGTGCTCGAGCGCATGCACGTCCAGTTCGCCATTCTCGGCGCCGGCGACCCCGGCCTCGAACACGTTTTCCGCTGGGCCGCCGAACAGTATCCCGGCCGCGTCGGCATGCACGTCGGCTACGACAACTCCCTCGCCCACCTTATCCAGGCCGGCTCGGATTTGTTTGTCATGCCCAGCCGCTCCGAGCCCTGCGGTCTCACCCAGCTCTATGCCATGCGCTACGGCACCCCGCCGCTCGTCCGCAGCACCGGCGGCCTGGTTGATACCGTATCCCAATACGTAGAAGGCCAGCCCGCCGGCACCGGCTTCCGCTTCAACGACGCCACCGCCCCCGCGCTCTACAACACCCTCGGCTGGGCCTGCGCCACCTACTACGACCGCCCCGCCGAGTTTCACGCCCTGCGCCTGCGCGGCATGAACCAGGATTTCGGCTGGGATGTCAGCGCCCGCCGTTACGAAGAGCTTTACCAGTGGGCCGTGGACGCCCGCCGCGCCACCCCTCTCCCGTAGCGGGGAGCGCCAGCGACCCGTCCCGCCGCACCTGACCGCACGCGGAACGCCGACCTCCCGCTCGCCCCGCCGCTCTTCTCCCGTAGCGGGGAGCGCCATGCGACCCGTCCGCCCTTAACCCTTCGCCGTTTCTCCCCGAGAATCCGCCAGCCGGCGCGCCCTCAGCCCTTCGCCTCCAACTTCAACTCCACCATCAGGTCGGCCGCTAGTTTTTCCAAATCCCCCCGCACCCGCGCGAGTTCCACCCCCGCCGGCACACTGACCACCGCGCGTAGTTGAAAAAGTTTACCGCCGCCCATCGGCGCCTCCACCCGCTCGGTCGCGAGATCCTCCACATTGAGCCCGTGCGCCGCCAGCACCGCCGATACTTCGCGTAAAATCCCCGGCCGGTCCGAGCCCACCAGATCCAGCGCGGCCGTCGCCGCCGGCACCGCGCTCGCCGCGCCGTCCTCCCCGTGCACCGTCACGCGCAAGCCCGCCACTTCCTGCAACGCCGTCGTCAATTCCGCCGCCTGCGCGGCGTCAACTTCCACGCGCACGATGCCCGCGAACTCCCCGCCGAGCCGGCAGAGACGGCTCTCCAGCCAGTTGCCGCCTTGCGCGGCGATCACGCTGGCGACATTTCGCACGAGGCCGGGTTGATCGCGGCCGATGAGGGTAAGCACGAGAGTGGTTAACATCCGCCCAGCTTCACTCCATCGGCCCCGCCACCTCCAGCCCGAAACACCCGCGCCGCCTCGTCAACCGCAGCCGCGAGCCGAAGGTTTCACTCAGTCGCGCCGACGCCCCCCGCCCCAAAACCTCCTCGCGCGGCCCCGCCGCCAGCACCCGCCCCGCCTTGAGCAGCAACACGTGCGTGAAGGCCGGCGTGATCTCTTCCACGTGGTGCGTCACCAACACCAGCGAGGGTCCACCCCGCTCGCGTGCGATCACCTCCACCCGCTCCAAGAATCTCGCCCGCGCCGCCGGGTCCATGCCCGCGCAGGGCTCGTCCAAAATCAACAAGCGCGGCCGCGCCATCAGCGCCCTCGCGATCAGCACGCGTTGCCGCTCCCCTTGCGACAACACCCCCCAGGCCCGCGCCGCCAATCCTCCCGCCCCCGCCCGCGCGAGCTGCCGCCTCGCCGCCGCCGCTTCCGCCCGCGTCGGGGTTTCCCAGAGATCGAGCTGCGCCGTTCGCCCGCTCACCACCGTATCCAGCGCGGATTCATTCGCCGGCACCGACGCCTGCAACGCGCTCGATACCAGTCCGATCTTTGGCCGCAGCTCGCGCCAGTCGTGCCGCCCGTAACGCTTGCCCAGGAGTTCGATCTCGCCCGCCGAGGGCGTCAGGTAGCCGAGCAGCGTTTTCAGGAGCGAGGTCTTCCCGCAACCGTTCGCGCCCAGCACCACCCAATGCTGCCCTCGCGCCACCCGCCAGTCCACGCCGTCCAGGATGACCGCGTCCCCGCGCTCCACCCGCAGCCCCGCAACCGACAGTATCAACGTATCCGTGTTTCGATTACTTTTTGTCTTCGCCATGCGACAGGTTCCTCCGCCCTTGCCGCCGTCGTCAAACTCCGTCCCGCGCGCGCCGGCCATCGGCATCCCCGCCGTGGTGCAAAGCCCCTGCGTGGTTTTAATACACCTAATTTTTACCATGGAACCTCATCAGCGAGCTTGGCGTCTCCCCGCTTTAGCTCATCTTCGCCCGATGCTCATCTCCCTGCCCCGCTCCCCCCGCCTTCCAGTCGGCGCCGCTGTCCTCGGCCTTCTCGCCTGCCTGATCGCGCCCGCCGCACACGCCCGCTCCTTCGCCGTCGTCACCTACAACGTCGAAAACCTCTTCGACGCCGATAACATCTCCGTCTACGACGACTACCAGCCCGTCAACTACACCCCCGCCCATCTCGCGGTGAAGGTCACCAACATCGCCAAGGTCCTCGCCCGGGTGAACAAGGGCGCCGGTCCCGAGATCGCCATGTTCAACGAGATCGAGCTCGACCAGACGCCCGACTCCACCGTCAAAGACTACGACAAATGGCTCGCCTCCGTCGCCGGCACCACCGCCGAGGCAATGCTCGCCCAGTCGCCTCTCCCCGCCGAGCTCGCCGGCCTTCCCTCCGAAGCCTGGCTCCTCAAAGCCTGCGCCGACGCCGGCCTCACCGGCTACCACGTCGCCACCACCGATGAGAAAACCGGCACCCACGAGGACGGCCGCAGCGTCGCGATCCGTAATGTCGTCTTCTCCCGCTTCCCCATCACCTCCGTCCGCTCCCACCCCA
>JAIYBI010000561.1 GCA_027488595.1 Opitutaceae bacterium
CGGCGTAGCGGGGAAACTGTTCGCGGGCGGGTGTGGCGGCGACGGGACGGAAGACGAGTTCGTGGGAGCGGGCTATGCCGCGGGCCGTGCCGAATCCCTTCTCATAATCCTCGTAGGTGATCTCCAGCCCCTCCAGCTCGCCAGGGTGGTCATCCATGCCCATGCCATCGTGGTAGAACCGGAGATCCATTGGTTGGGCCTCGGGCGACCAGAGCCAGACGGTGGCCTCGGCGGTGGGGGTGTGGGCGGAACGTATATCGAGTTGGGCAGGATATTTCTCCCAGAAATCACGCACCCCGAAGACGAGTCCGCCGGAGACGCCGCCGACGTAGGCAAGGCCGGCTGCACGGCGTCCGCCGTCGGCGCGAATCCAACCCTGCCCGGCCTTGGTGCGTTTACGGATCTCGAAGCCTTCGGCGGAGAGCTGGGCGAGGGTGTAGTCGCCCCACGCGGGGATGAGGTGCAGACGACGGCTCACGGTGGCGGTCCAGGACTCAACCGGAGGGGTGGCGAGGCCGGCGACCTGGGCCTTGCGGACGGCTTCGCCCGGGTCGCGCCGGAGCCCGGTGACGCCGCGCACGGCCTCGCCGAAGAGCCCGTCGCCCTCGCCGGAGAAACGCACGTGGCGGTCGTGGGGTTTGTCGGGCAGCGGCACATTGAAGCGGACCCCAAGGCCGCAGAGAAAGTCTTTGTATTCGTCGCCGTCATACACGAACGAGTGCATGAAACGCACGGCGTCGCCCCCGGCGTGGAGGTAGATCCGCACGGTGAAGGGCAGCCAGCGCCTGCCTTCGGTGCCGCCGGTTTGACGGCCGTCAATGCGGACCACGGCGCGCACGGGGCCGGTTTGCTCGACGGTGACACGTTCGGTTTCGCCGGTAAACGCTTCGGCGGGCGAGACCTGGTCGGGCTGGTCTTTTCGCAGGGAGATGAGCCGGCCGGCGGTGGCGACGACACGGCCGGAGTTGCTCAGGGTGGCGATGAGCACCGGGCCGCGACGCGGGATGACGATCCCTACAAGGCCGTTGGCAACCTCGATGGAGTCATCTGTTTCGCGGACGGTTACGGGGTTTTGCGGGGCGGCGGGCGCATGGCCGGGGGCGATAACCAGACCCTCGGAGCGGGCTGCGCCGGCTGAGACGGCGTGACCGGTCCATTTGAGTGAACCATCGGGCCAGGTGGCCAGCGGCCAGGACTGCACCGGTATGTCGTCGCCGGCTGTGGAGCGCAGACCGAATAAAGTGTCCGGTTTTACGGTCCCGCGCGGCCAAGGGACGCCCAAGGTTGCGCCGGGCTGCTCCACCGGAACGCCCTCCAGCCAGTGAAGGGTGGCGCGACCGGAAAGGGCAGGGGAAGTGTTCAGCGCTGCGCTTTGAAGCGGTGCGGCTCCGCCGCTTGATGTGGAGGGGGCGGGCCCGGCGCGAAGGAGGGATGCGAGGGGCAGGGCGGCGGCGGTGAGCGTGCCGGTTTTTACGAAAGCGCGACGGGAGATGGACACGGGGAAAGGTCGGGCTGGGACGCGCCCGAAGCGGGGATTTAGGGATGGAAGACCTTGGGCTAAGAAGCGTCAGGCCAGATAAAAAACTTCCTTAAGCGGATTGGAAATCGGGCTCGAATCAGGATTGGAAGGCATCACGTCCGCCATGTGTTTCCACCACCGTTGGCAGACCTCGGTGGCGGCGATGGACTGCCAGCGCTCCTCGCTCTCAATCTCGGCGTAGCCGAAGAGCTGGCGGGTTTCCGGGAGCAGATGTATCGAGTAATTGGAGACGCCGTGGGCCGAGAGCACCTCGGCGAGCTCCTGCCATATCGGCTGGTGGCGTCGGGCATATTCGGCTTCGCAGCCGGGATGCACCGACATGACAAAGGCTTTACGAATCATAACGTGACCAGTTCGGCTTTGGTAAACGGAGAAGCCGACGCGAGCGAACAACCTTCGCTGTAGGCGCGGCTCAGTTCTTCGGCCAGGCCATGAACCGAGGGCGTCTCGGAGCGGGAATCCGGCTCGGTTATCCATTCCATTGCGGAGGGTTTAAAGACCCGCACCGGGGCGTCGGCGTGAACGGCCTCGATGAAACGCGTGTGCTCCAAAGCGATCGAAGTGGTGCAGATGAACGACGATGGATCGTGCAGACGCGCAAGCACGGAGGCAAACATCCGCTCGCGCGATTCCTCGGTGGTGGGCAGCGGGAAAATCTGGCGGTTGCCCTGTGTATTCAGAACGACGCAGCGCTGCTCGTGCCACCATTCGACCTGGCCGCCAGTGCCGCGAATACAGATTTCCGGCTGGCGCGTGGTGGCGGTGGCATGGCTGACCCCGAACCAGTAGCGAATACCGGTGGCGGACGTGCCGCGAACGACGGCGGTGTCGAACATTTCAATGCGGTGGGCACGGTAGAGCTCGGCTGAATCTATCGAAACGGTGGAAGATACGCCGGCTTCGGGCCCGGAAACGTAGAACGCCAGATTCACGAAGTGTGCGAAGGCGTTGTTCAACGGTGAGTCCAGCACGGCGGCCCCCTCGGCCGAGACGCGACCGGCCCAGTGGTTGCGAGTGAAGTAAGCTCTTGGCCTGGGCCAGAGCCCGATCATCCGGACATCCTCGACCCGGCCGATTACGCCGCCGAGCAACTGGTCTTTCAGCCAGCGGGATTCAAGGGTGTAGAGATCCTGGAAACCGACCGCCACCCAACGACCGGAGGCGGCCTCCGCCCTTTGAATATCGAGAGCGTCCGCCACGGAGCC
>JAIYBI010000454.1 GCA_027488595.1 Opitutaceae bacterium
GGTCACCGGCGCGCCATCGCTGCCATCATCTCCGCCGAACTCTCCGGCGCACACCAGGATCCTGTCGAAGGCGAGCTGATCGCCGCTACCACCACTCCACTCCAGCGGTCTCTCGAAGCGGCGCTGCATGGCTGACTGGGATGCCGATAGTCCCCAGCTTTACCTAAACCTCGAAGGGGTGCTTCTGCGTCTCGTCAAGGAGGCTCCCCAACGCCTTCCGCTTGACCGCGAGACCGCCCGCCGCTGGCAGGCCGCTACCCTGCACGGGCTCTCCACTCCCTACCCCCAGGCCATCGCTCGCTACCGGGGTGAGCCCGGTCTGGAAACCGCCGAGGTCTACGTCGGCGGCCTACTGGGTGTCCCTGCACCCGCTGTGTCCGCCGCGCTTACCGAGTTCGAGACCCGGCTTTGCCGGGGGCTCGAACTCCTCGATCACGCTGTCCTGCCGGGACAGTTTCCCGACGCCGACCAGATTGGCACCATTCTCAGCCTATGCGCCTGGGCCCACGCCGAGTGGGTTCGCATCCATCCCTTTTGCAATGGTAACGGCCGCACCGCCCGTTTGTGGGTCAACTGCATCGCCCTCCGCTACGGCCTTCCGCCTTTCCTCGTCCCCCGCCCGCGTCCCGGCGGTGACTACGCCCTCGCCGGCATCGCCGCCATGCATGGCGACTGGCTCGCCACCGTGCCCGTCCTCCGGCGCGAACTCCTCCGCCATCTCGGCATCCCCGTTTCCTGAACCATATCCGTCCCACGGCAGGCTCGACCCCGCCGCCTCCGGCCTGTCTTCTGCTGCTTTGTCCCGCCGGGACAACTCCTCCCCCTTTCCGTTTCCCATGTCCGCTCCCAAGACCCAAGACATCGTCGCCAAGCTCTGGACACTCTGCCACGTCCTCAAGGACGACGGCGTCACCTACCACCAATACGTCAACGAGCTGACCTACCTCCTCTTCCTCAAGATGGCGCAGGAGACCGGCTCGGAGCAGCAGATCCCCTCCGGCTACCGCTGGGCCGACCTCCTCTCCCGCGACGGCACCGCCCTTCTGGAGCACTACCGCACCCTTCTCGTTTACCTCGGCACCCACGGCTCGCCCACCGTCCAGGCCATTTTCCACGACGCCTCCACCTCCGTCCGGCAGCCGCGCCACCTGCACAAGCTCGTCACCGACATCAACGCCCTCGACTGGTATTCCGCCCGCCACGAAGGCCTCGGCGACCTCTACGAGGGCCTCCTCGAAAAAAACGCCACCGAGACCAAGTCCGGCGCCGGCCAATACTTCACCCCTCGCCCCCTCATAGATTCCATCGTCGCCGTCTGCCGTCCCCAGCCCGGCGAGGTTATCCAGGACCCCGCCTGCGGCACCATCGGCTTCCTCGTCGCCGCCCACCGCTTCATCCAGGCGCAGACCGACGAACTCTTCCTCCTAAGCCCCGAGCAACGCGAGTTCCAGCAACGCCAGGCCTACGTCGGCATGGAACTCGTGCCCGATACCCACCGCCTCGCCCTCATGAACGGCTTCCTGCACGATATGCACGGCCCCGTCATCCTCGGCGACACCCTCGGCAACGAGGGCAAACGACTCCCGGTCTCCGACCTCATCCTCTCCAATCCTCCCTTCGGCACCAAGAAGGGCGGGGGACTGCCCACTCGCGACGACTTCACCTTCCCCACGAGCAACAAGCAGCTCGCCTTCCTCCAGCACATCGTCCGCGCCCTCCGCAAACCCGCCGGCAAAAAACCCGGCGGCCGCGCCGCCGTCGTCGTGCCCGACAACGTGCTCTTCGAGGACGACATCGGCGCCCACATCCGCACCGACCTCATGGGCAAGTGCCGCCTCCACACCATCCTTCGCCTGCCCACCGGCATCTTCTACGCCCAGGGCGTTAAGACCAACGTCCTCTTCTTCGACCGCCAGGCCGCCGACACCGGCGCCACCGATGAGGTCTGGATTTACGACCTCCGCACCAACATGCCCGCCTTCGGCAAACGCACTCCCCTGGAGCGCGAACACTTCGCCGAATTCGAGGCCGCCTATGGCAAAGACGCCTACGGTCGCTCCAAACGTATCGACCAAGGCACCACCGGCCGCTTCCGCCGCTTCACCCGCGAGCAAATCCGCGAACGCGGCGAAAACCTCGACCTCCTCTGGCTCAAGGACGACACCCACACCCACCACGACGACCTCCCCGAAGTCGAGGAACTCGTCGCCTCCGTGCTCGGCAAGCTCGACAACGCCGTCGCGGAAATGAGGGCGCTGGAGAAGGAGTTGGCGAAATGAGGGCGAAATCTGAAATCCCCACCGGCTGGCCGTCCGTTTTACTTGGTGAAGTCGTTTGCGTATCTTCCGAGAAAGTGGAGCCCGGCACTGTGCCACGTGCCCGTTACGTTGGCTTGGAGCACATAGAATCAGGACTGAACTGCTTGGTCGGGCATGGGGTAGCTGCCGAAGTGCGAAGTGCCAAAAGTGTTTTTCAAGCTGGCGACGTTCTCTACGGCCGCCTGCGTCCTTATCTAAACAAGGTTCTTTTAGCCGAATTCGAAGGCATCTGCTCGACTGACATCCTAGTGTTAAGATGCACGAGCGACATCATACCCGCATTTCTCGAACGGCTTCTTCGCACACCAGCCTTTCTTAACTGGGCGATAACTAACTCGGCTGGAATTAACCTTCCGCGTGTCAGCTTCGAGAAGCTGGCTGGTTTTTCATTCCTCCTTCCGCCCCTCGAAGAACAACGCCGCATCGTGTCCAGGCTGGACAAGCTGATGGAGCGAAGCCGCCGGGCTCGAACGGAACTGGCCGAAGTCCCCGCCCAACTCGCCCAAGCCCGCCAATCCCTCCTCGCCTCCGCCTTCCGCGGCGACCTCACCGCTTCCTGGCGAACTAAGCGAAAGGCGGATGCTCCGCTCGTGGTGAGCGACGGAGCTGCCAGCTTGCCCCTTCCCACCGGATGGGCTGCGACCAAACTTCACAATCTGGTGCCCAAGGGCGGTCTTTTCGACGGTCCCTTTGGCTCTCACCTCAAGAGCGACGACTACACCGATTCGGGAGTGAGAGTCGTCCGCTTGGAAAACATCGGCCACTTAAGCTTCGACGACGAGAAACGCACTTACGTAAGCCAAGAAAAACACCGGCAGCTTCATCGTCATTCTGTGTGCTCCGGAGACCTCATGTTCGCCTCTTTCATCTTCGAGCCGATTCGAGTCTGCATTCTCCCGTCCTTGGAAACTAAAGCCATCGCCAAGGCTGATTGCTTTTGCATCCGGCCCGATGCGGACCTGATCGATAAACGCTTCCTCTGCTACCAGCTCGCTTCGCCACGTATCGGACACGCGCTGGCCGCACACGTCCACGGGGCAACTCGCCCCAGAGTTAATACCACTCAACTGCGGGAGACTTCCATTGCTTGGTGTCCTCTCGAAGAGCAGCGCGAAATCGTCCGCCGCCTCGATTCCGCTTTGTCCAGGCTGGACAAAGTCGCCGCCGCCCAGGCCGCCGCCATCGCCGAACTCGACCGCCTCGACCAGGCCCTGCTCGCCCGCGCCTTCTCCGGCCGCCTAGTCCCCCAGTTCGCCTCCGCGCCGTCCCGCTCCACGCGCCCCGTGCTCAAGCCCAAGAGCTACCTCACGCAACTCGTCCCCGCCTTGCTTCGCGCCCACGGTGCCTCGCTCACCCTCGACCAAATCAACACCGCCGTCGCCTTCCTTCACTCTCCTCGCACCGTCCGCCAGCGCATCACCGCCGACCTCGGCGCATCGGAGGCCGGTGACCACTTCGCCGACTGGCACCAAGCCCACGAAGACGGCGCACTCACGGACGCCATTAACACTTTGCTCAAAACCGGCACGCTCACTCAGACGCCGCCTCGCAAAGGCCCCGTCACCCTTCATCTCGTCGGCAAGCTCCCACCCATCGTCCCCGAAGTTGAGGCCGACGCCCGCCACCTCGCCTCCATCGTCCAGCACATCCCCGCCGAGGCAGTGACCGCCGAAGCACCTCGTCCCCAACCCGGGCGTAGGCGTCAAACCGTCCTCACCACCGCCTAGCTCTTCTCACTACCATGCAAACCCAACCCGGTCTCTTCCCTCCCTCCGTCGGCTTTCACCCCGCAGAGTCGGTGAAGCAGCCCCGGCTCTGGGTCCGCGAACTCCGCGTCTATCGCGTCCTCGCCCCCGGCGACGAAAACCTCGTCCGCCGCATCGAACTCCAGCGCGGGCTCAACATCCTCTGGGCCCGTCCCCGCAGCCAAGCCCGCCGCGGCGGCGTCTCCGGCCACGGCACGGGCAAAACCACCTTCTGCCGCTTCATCCGCCACATCCTCGGGGAAAAAACCTTCGGCACCGAGGAGCAGCGCCCGCGCCTCCGCGAGGCATTTCCCGAGGGCTGGATCGTCGGGGAAGTCTTCCTCGCCGGCACCCCGTGGATCGTCTGCCGCCCTTTCAAAATCGGCCTCGGCTCCCACGCCTACCGCAACCGCACCCTTGATACCTTCCTCAGCTCCGAAGAGGGCAGGGTGGACTACGCCGACTACGAGCGTGCCCTCACCGAGCACCTTGCCGAACCGCTGCCCGTCACCACCTTCGCCACCTCACCAACTCCCATCGACTGGCCCCATCTCCTCCAGTGGCTCGCTCGCGATCAAGAGTGTCGCTTCTCCGGCCTCGCCGAACTCCGCCACCCCAGCAGCGACGCCCAGTCTCCGGAAATGTTCGGCGAAGACCGCCATTTCCTCTTCCGCGCCGTCCTCGGCCTCATCGACACCACCGAGCAGGCCGAGTTGGAAAACAACAAAACCCTCGTGAAGAAACGCCAGGAGGCCGAGAAGCAGGCCCCGCTCCTGGCCTTCCGCGCCAAGGGCGTTTACGAGCGACTGCGGACCCAGCTCCACGACTTCCGCGCCGATCTCGCCGGCGCCGCCTTCCTCGAAGAGGTATCCCGCGCCTGGGAGGCCAAAGCCACAGCCACCGAAGCCGAACTAAGCCAGCTCATCGCGCCTGAACCGCTCGCCGCCGCCCGCAAACTCCTCGTCATCACCCAGAGCGCCCTCGAAACCACCGAACGCCGCCGCCGCGACCTCCGCTTCAAGGCCGGCTTCGTCGAACAAAAGATCCGCCAGCTCCAGGGCCAGCAAACCGAAGACGAGACCGAGAAATGGGTGCGGGAAAACTCGTCCACTGAGGACGGCATCATGTGCGGCCACACTCTCGCCGAGGCCATCGAGTGGGAATGCCCCCTCGCCAAAGGTCGTCTGCTTGCGGTGGAGAAAAAAGCAGTCGCCGTCCTCGCCGTCGGCGAGGAGGTCGCCCGCCTCGAAGGAGAAAAAAGCCGCGTCCGTCTGCAGCTCGAACAGGTCGATCAAGACCATCTGTCCCGCCGGGACGCCGTGAGCAAAGCTCAGGCCATGCTCGACCGCGAAACCACCGCACTCGACGCCACCCGCTCTGCCCTCAGCCGCCGCCTGGCACAAGAGGAGGCAATAGCGACGGCGGCAAAGTTCGCCCATGCCGACCAGTCCGAGTCCGAGACCCTCACCGACTCCCTCGAAAAACTCGACGCCCAGATCCGCCGCTCGCAGGAACTGCAGGCAAAGATACGCGAGGCCAGCAACTCCGCGCTCAGCGCCTTCTCCGACACCTTCGCCCGCGTCTCCCGCGCCGTCCTCGACGACCCCGCACTCCATGGCGACATCCGCTTCCACGGCCGCCGCCTTCGTCCGAGCCTGAGCGACAGCTCCATAGATCTCACCAGCGCCGCCCTGGAGACCCTCAAAATTCTCTGCTTCGACCTCTCCGCCCTCATCTATGGGGTCGAAGGCCGAGGCCGCCATCCGCTCTTCCTCATCCACGACGGCCCTCGCGAGGCCGACCTCGATGCCGGCCTCTACCGGAATTTGTTCACCGCAGCCCGCGCACTCGAAGTCGCCTTCGGTGACCGCGAACCGACGTTCCAGTATATCGTCACCACCACCGAGCCGCCGCCGGTCGAACTTCAAACCGCACCCTGGCTTCTCGACCCTGTCCTCGACGCTTCGTCGCCAGATGAAAAACTCCTTGGAGAAAACTTCTAGGCACGCCTCGGTGTCAGAATTTTTCGCGTCACCGATGCTTTTTGATTTCTGGAAAACGAAAATTTCCGGCTGCGAAAAACCAAGCGATGCAGGCACAGAAAGAGTTTCGATTTTCTCGTTCGTGAAAACTTTCGGCGGGCATCCATGAAGAGCCCGGAAAAAGAAAACGCATCGCCGCTCCGATATCATTTCGATATCTAGAAAAAGAAAATCGCACGCAGAGAAAAGAAAACGCGCGGTGTGAAAGTCAAAAGTCCAGGCAGGTCGAAATCGAAAAGGCGACGACACCCCAAACCATTTCCGCCTAATTCTCCCGCTGTGTTGCACGCCACCAGTTTTGGGTGCGAGGAAACTGCCAGTTGGGTGTTTCCTACCCCCTTGGGCGAGAGCGCCAGAAACAGGTCAATTTAGGCACTTGGGGTGTTTCATCACCGAGATGCTGAGAAACGGCGTCAAAATCGCCGGTTTTGACGAGTTTTGACCGTCAAAATGGGCCTCCATGCCTGTTTTGCGCCCTGATTCGGCGATCTAGAAGAAGCGTCATCTTGGTGGGGGAAATCATAAGTCGTTGATGGATGTGCAGACTGCGTCTCATGCCAAGTAGCGAAAGTCGACACATAACATATACATGGAAACTCCATTCGTATCTCCCTCTCAACTACAACTTGGCTACCCTGCGTCAGACGCCGCAGCACTAGCAGCCACCAAGCCGTTAAAGAAAGCCGCATCGCGCGGACGCCGTAAATCGAAGAAAGGCATGGCGCTCGTGAGCGATCTCGCGAACCGCTTGCACCCCACTATTGCCGAGGTCGCCGAGGTCACCGGCATTCCCCCGCAAAGCTTTGAAGAATGGATTAAGGCGCGGTTCACCATCGCCGTTCCAACCGAAGATAACGAGCCGACACGACTGAACATCGTTAACGTGTTCCGCTTTCTCATGTCCGCGGCGGCGCGGGGACATCAGATCCAGCCTACTCACGTTCTCCTCGCAGACTTGACCTACGCCGCCAATTGCCAGGTTCGCGTCGGCCTGAGCGAGGCGGTTGTCACCGTGTTTGCCGAACTCTATGCTGAGGATGACGGCGCCGGACTCGACCCGGTGGTAGTGATCAAGGTGGAAGACGAACTCTTTTTGGTGGATGGCTGGCATCGTGATGCTGGTGCGCGTCGGGCTAAGTTGGATCGCATTCCAGCGTATATCATTCCCGGCAAACTCGATTGGGCGCTTCGCGCCGCCCAGCAACTGAATAACTGGATGGGGGTTCCGCTCAATCCCAAGGACCGTCATCGCGCACTCATACTGTTTTCCGAGCAGAATCCTTGGGTCGTCCAAGGGCTCGTTTCCGGGGACCTTAAGGCCCGCGACCTCGCCGCCGTCGCAGGTTTTTCCAAGTCCGCCGTTGGTGTATTCGCGAAGAAACTTCGTGCCAAGCACAGTGCCTTGGATTGCCCGAAGCTAGACTCCAGAACGGCAGCAGCGCCGTCCCGCGAAGATGAGGCCAAGGTGCCGCCGCCCGATGCTCCGCCGCCGACTACGCCGCTGCGAGAGGACGCTGAGGCGCAGGCACTGTTGGAGATGCTGCGTTCGTCCATCGCCGACTTGCCAA
>JAIYBI010000553.1 GCA_027488595.1 Opitutaceae bacterium
CTCATATTAGTGAAATTATTTTAGAGTTATTGTGACAGATATTTCATTTTACCCAAGTAATCGTCAAGTATTTTGAGCATTTCTGTCCCTTTGAATTAGAGAAAGAAACTCATCATACAGATACTAGGCCGGCACGTGCGCCGGCAAAATCACATCCTAAAACAACATCATACCATGTCCTCACCATCATCTACCGCCGATTCAGCCACTCAGACCATAAACCGTGATAAAAAACCAATGGCCGCGATCTACGATCCTGCCCTGGAGCTGCCTGCCAACGTGGTCGCAGAACATCTGGCAGGAGCGCCAACCGAACAGGAACAATTCAAAAAATTGAACGTTCGTGCGCATGCGATCAATGAAAAGAAGGACCCCTTCGACGAGCGCAGCCTGAAGAATTTCCAGGCCCTGAATATCATACTCCACCGCAGACTCTATCGCCATGAGAAGGATGCCGATGGCAACCAACTGTATTGTAATCCAGATGCCTACCTCACCTCGATCAATATCAAAACCAAGCAGGATGCCTGCGACTTCCTCTGCGTCGAGCGTCTCTGGGCGAAGATCCCGGAAGACTTCGAACCTCGACCCACCGGCCACAGCGCCCTCCTGCGCCTACGAACGATTGCGAACGACACTACCAAGTTCAACGCAGCACTCAGAGAAATCAAAGCCCAAGGCGAATTCACGTGCGAAACCGCCTCCAAGGCATGTGCGGCGGTCAACAATGAGACCTACACTCCGAAGGTCACGCCGGCGGACCGCATCAACCAAGCAACCAGCCATCTCCACAAGATCCCGGCCGCCCCGGACATCGATACGGTCCTGAGCCATGTGAATGACGCGCTTGGCGCAATGCGCAAGCCACCATTGCCAGACACGCCTGCGATCACACCGGCCAAAAACGGAAACCCGCACGCTGCCCTCTCCAAACCCTATGGACTGCACATTCCTATCACCGAACCCAAAGTCGAGGATGGCTTTCTAACCTTCAGTTTTGATGGCCGCGGTTCGAAAAGCACCAAATTCGCCGGGGTGCTGAAAAGACTAAGTTACACGCAGAAACCCGGCAGCGCCCCCGCTGTATGGAGAACCATCATCGCCCCGAATGACGACGTAAACGCCCTGATCGGGGCACTCCTTATCGGACTCGTCCAGAAGAAGTAAAACCAGCCTCAACGCCTCGTCACCTGCTCTACCTAACTGCGATCACCCAAAACCAATAATTTTCCCGTTCCCCGACCATCGTCGGCGACGGAATTCATAAACCCAAACAATACATACCATGAAAACCAACCCAGCACTATTGCGCCGCCTAAAAAAGATTCAGGATGATAAAAAAGAGGCCGCCGAGCTTCAGGCTACCATCAAAAGCGAAGAGGCCGACATTATGTCGCAGCTCAAAAATGCGCACTTGAAGGCCCAACGTTACGCGAACCCGGTCATCGGCGATTGGATTCGAAATGCGGTCAAAGCTAACCCCGACCTCGCCCGTGCCTTGCGCACGGTCGTGGCTCAGGAAACGCGTCCCAAGATTCGCGGCCATCTGGAGACCCTCTTCTCCAATCCGGTGTCCCCTGGAACCGTCATCACCCCAGCATCCTCCGATGGTTCAACAACCACAAAGACGGATTCAGCCACGTAATATGCCGAATCAATCAGCGCGCAGGGCAATTCCCGAAGTCCTGCGCGCACCATTTTACCGCCATCAACATGCTCCCATCATCACCCACCCGCAAGACTACCGCATACCCCCTCTCTCTATGCGCACTATAGTAACTTTGATCCCGCTCAAAAACACTCAACTGAAAAAGCCATGAATACCCTGCCCTTAACCTACGCCGTCAGCACCATGCGTCGCCTCTTCGGAGAGTCGGCGGCAACCTCGGCAGCTTACGTGCTGCGAACATCGGCCACCGACCCCTGGAGCGGCCGGTCTGTAAACCACTCGGACCACGCGAAGGACGTTCTATATTCGGAAATGGTCGGTCCGGACGGCATCATCAAGGGCACTAGTCCGATCTCATACTTTGAGTCCCTCGATGTGCGTGAAACGCATAAATGGGGGTGGGTGGCGCGCGAGTTCATCGGCTCCCTTCCCCATCTTCTGGAGCTTGATGCTCAGATCGAACTGGCCCTGCTGTCGGCACAGTCGTTCGCAAAAAAATACAACATTATTGTCATGATCGTGATCCACCGGGCTCCCCCGGGAGGAGACAAACGCAACCGTCACTTTCATATGATGGCCGGCACCCGCAACATCGCCGGATCCAAGCTCCCCGTATTGGACAAGGTTACTTATTCGCGCACCGAAATCCGGAAGCTGCGGGTCGAATTTGCCGCCCAAACCAACGCCGCATTGATCGCCGCCGGCTTTGAGGACCGCGTCGATCCTCGGTCCTATGCTGAACAGGGTATCGCCAAAATAGCGCAAAAACACCGGGGCCAGCGGCAGACGCGCCTAAATCGCAAGGAGGCCCGAGCAGATGCCGAACTGACCGCTCTCGCCTTGGAAATCCTCCCTTCCTCCTTGATGCAGGATCTGATGTCCCGCCAACCCGCGGATGAAGAAGTAGAGGCCATCGGCCACGCGGGATCCGCATATCAGACCCTGTCGAAACCAAACGATGCCCACGCGGACTTCATTCAGTTTCTACTTATGCTTTCCGCCACGCAACCGCCCCAATCCGCCGCCGCCATCGTCGCATTCGATCTACTAACCTGTTTTAACGTCGGCACCCAGGCCCCCACTCAAGTAACGCCCTCCAGCCAGTTACCGTCGGATACCACTACCGATATCTGCCAGGACGCAACCGTTGCGACGGCAACTCAGTTAGAACCCAACTTCGCTGCTGCAGTTGATCCCCTAGCTACGCCAACCGAGGTTGAGTCGACCGCACCCAAGACGGAGCACTCCCCTGCGATTACCGAACCCATCCTGACGGGTCCGCCTGAACCTCGGGTTGTGCATCCGCACGCCGAGCAAACACAGGAGAACCCTGTCCGTCGTGCGTCCACAGAGGAACAATCCGCCGCACTGTCTACGCCCGTCGTCGCTACTCACGAAAACACCGAGCCCCCCCTGCCCACTGCGCACCCGGAGGTCCCCCACGCGCTAGCAATCTCACCGGACATTGCACAGGTGCAACGCCCAACCTCCGCTAACCCGGCACCAACCGATGAGGCTGACGCCACCCCTGTTTCAGCTCCCGTCTTCCGTTCGCCCACCCAAAAAGCGCCACGTGCCGCCGTAACACAAAAACCAAAGATGGTTACACCTCCTAAGCCCAACGTCGAACACACCGCACTCACCATGATTCAACTTCAGCTCATCATCACGCGCGGCAAGTTCACACCTCCTGAGCGCAACCGATTGCGCAAAGCCCGCGCCCTGATTGATCGCGGAGAGGTTACCGCGTCCGACCTCTTTGCCATCGCTCTTCGGCGAGCGGAATACCTCGAAGCTAAGGCAACCAAGGACAACGGCCGCCCACATGAAAAACCAGCGCCGCAGGGCCCCGAGATGTAACCCTAGCTCAACCCTTAATCCATCCTCCCATGTTCGGCCTCAACGAAGACTTCGCCATCCAAAACGCACCCTACGCGTCCCGTGCGTCACCACCCATTCCTCTCGGACCCACGGTCAACTGCCTGCTTTCCAGTGCAGTCGTCATGGAGATGCTCGGTTACCGTAACCGCGCCTCATTTTGGCAATTCGTGCATTCCTCCGGCCTCCCCCACATTCGGCTGAACGCCCGACATATCCGGTTTGATTCACGGGCGTTGAATGCATGGCTGGAACGTCGCACCGTTGGCGGCGTTAAGTTCCATCACCGATAGCCAACAAGGACGAAGACAATTGCCATTTCCTAACGCGGTGGACTCACGGTAAACCACGCCCTCCCGTCACGGGGGCTGACCAACTCCCGATAGTGCTGGAAAATGATTTTAGGAGAATTGCCCGCCTCTTGCGCGGTCTTATCAACGGACCCCGTTTCCGCACAGCGATAAGATATAAAACTGTGCCGGAGTGCGTTCGCTGGACACTCGATACCTGCCGCTTTCACCCGCGCACGCACATGGTCGCTCGCCCAAGACGCCCCGATGCGTTCACCATTGCGCGGGCAAAGCTTCAGCCACTTGCGCGCCGCACCGGATATCGGCACCAATCTCCTGGCCGGTGTTCGGGGCTTAGCTTTTGTCACCCGAAGGAGTCCTCGCTCCAAATCGATGTCATCCCACTTTTGCTTCGCCAATTCCGCCCGGCGCAGACCGCAGAATCCCCCTAGAACAAGACTGGCGAGGAGTGCAGGAGCTTCTTTGTGAATCAGAGCAAGCGACGCCTTCCAGCCAGCCAATGTCATGATTCCGATCGGAACATGGGTGTTGGTGTCCTTGCGGGTTCTAATCTCCTCGGCGGCAGTTTTTGCCAGTTTCGGCAAAAAACCCTCATCCCTCGACCATTTCCACATTGTGACAAATCGCCTGCGCGCGGTGTTAAAAGTTTCAGGGTGGGCGCGTTCTTTGCCTTCGACGGCAAACGCAGTGGAAATCCAATCTGCCAGTTGATCTTTACCGATTGCATCAATCGGCAGCTCTCCCAGCACACCATCCCGCAGGCGAGGCAGCACCCTCTCGTAGCTGGATCGTATGTCGATACCCTCTGCTTTCTTGGCCTTCATAAATGCCTTAACCACATCTTTGACCAGGATCGTCTTCCTATCGGCATTTTTAAAGTGCTCCGCGTAGAAACGAACCCCCGCCAGAATATTTCCGCCGCAGATCGCGTTCGCCTCCTTCCACTCCCGCAAGACCGAGAGAAGCGGGGCCCCACCGATGAGATCCCGCGCGGCGGCAAGTTCCTCCCGGTCGCCTGCCGATACATCCGCCGCGTCAATCATGCCAGCGCTCAACCGACCGGCAATAATGCGAGCCTCCTCCATCGCCTTAGACTCGACGGCGATTTTCCGGCGTTTGCGTCCTTGTGGGGTATTCCACGCAACCACATGGGTGAACCCCGACTTGCCGCCTTCGTGCGCCATTCGGTAAACGATGACGGTGGCGTGACCCACTTTCACACGCCGAGGCCACCGCTTGGGCTCTGTGTTTTCCGATTTCACACTGGGGACAATTGGGGACATACAACTCCTCGCAAGCCCATACTAGTCTCAACAAGCTCCCTAGGTGCAGTCTCAAAATGGTGCCCAGAGTGGGGGTCGAACCCACAAGACTTTCGTCGGTAGATTTTGAGTCTACTGCGTCTGCCAATTCCGCCATCTGGGCCAGCACTGCAACCTGACAAGACCGCAACTCGTAAAGACCCCGCCGCGCTTGTAAA
Source organism: Opitutaceae bacterium (assembly GCA_027488595.1). Taxonomy (GTDB): domain Bacteria; phylum Verrucomicrobiota; class Verrucomicrobiia; order Opitutales; family Opitutaceae; genus IMCC26134_A. Next base: position 5,339 of record JAIYBI010000553.1, read on the forward strand.
TGCCAAAGGTTCCACCGCGGCCAGTCCCGACCCGCTTCCACGGCGAATCTGCAACCGCTTTCACCCCTCTTTTCACCTGTCCAAAAAAATCTTTCGGAATCTTTGAATGTTTTCCGGTCTCATCGGTCTATCTCCGCGTATCAGTTGTTTTGTTTGTTGTTTGCTTGGTTGTCAGTTCGGTTTGGCGAAGGCGGTCCCCGGGGTGGTTCCCGGTGGCCGCCTTTCCTTTTTGAGCCGTGAAGCCGCGGTTAAGGTATACCACGGGTTCTACGAATAACCTCCGACATAGCCCCACGCGTAATCAGGTTGGTCGCCGTATGCGTCCGGAACAGTGAACGAAAGCGACGCATCTATGCACCCAAGAACCAGGTGAATCCTGCGGGAAAACTTCCCCGACGACGATGGAACTGCCCCGCCGGGCTTGCTCCAACCGCCTCCTGCACCCCTTACTCGTTTCCACCCCCATGACTGACGACGCATTTTTGGATGACCTCGAGCGGCGCGCCTTTCGTTACTTTTTCGACACCGCCCACCCCCACACCGGCCTCATCCCGGACCGCGCGCGAGCCGACGGGGCCCAACCCGGCGGCATGGCCAGCATCGCCGCCGTCGGCTTTGGACTCACCGCCCTTGCCATCGGCGCGGAGCGGGGCTGGGAATCACGCGCCGAGTGCCGAGCGTGCGCAGAACGGGTCCTGCGAACCCTCTGGCGCGATGTGCAACACGAGCGCGGCTTCTTTTACCACTTCGTGGACATGGCCACCGGCGCGCGCGGGTGGGCTTGCGAGGCCTCCAGCATTGATACCGCCCTAACCTGCTTCGGCGCCCTCTCCGCCGGCCGCTACTTCGGCGGCTCCGTCGCCGAACTGGCCCAGGCGATCTACGCCCGCGTGGACTGGGCCTGGATGACCGACGAGGCCGGCCGCATCCGCCATGGCTGGAAACCTGAGGGCGGCTTCATGCCCTACACTTGGGATCAGTTCTCCGAACACTGGGGCATGACGCGCATCGCTATGGTCGCTCCCGTGTATCCAACGTCAGACTACGCGTGGAATGCCTGGCGGCGCGAGCCGTGGGTCAACTACGCGGGCGAACGTTTCCTGCACCATGCGCCGCTCTTCGTGCACCAGTTTCCCCAAGCCTGGCTCGACTGGCGCGAGTTCCGCGACGAGGTCTCCGGCGTCAACTTCTTCGCCAACGCCGCCGCCGCCACCCGTGCTCAAAAGCAGTTCTGTCTCGACCTGCGCCCGCGATTTCCCGGCTACGAGGAAAACGTCTGGGGCCTCACCTCGTCGGATGGCGCCGCCGGCTACATTGATTGGGGAGGGCCGCCAATCGCCGGCACGCTCGACGCGACCGATCCACGTATTGACGGCACCGTCGTCCCCTGCGCCGCCGCCGGCTCGCTGCCCTTCGTGCCGGGCGATTGCCTCGCCGCCTTGCGCGAGATGCACACGCGCTGGGGCGACCGTATCTACGGTCCCTACGGCTTCGCCGACGCATTCCACCCGCTCAACGGCTGGACCGGCACCGACGTCATCGGTATTGACCAAGGCATTACACTCCTCATGGCGGAGAACCTCCGCACCGGCCTCGTCTGGCGCCTCATGGAGCCGTGGCGGCCGCGCAACGCCGGGTAGAGGAACGTCGGAGTCGTTTCGTGTCCGCGCCCCGTCCCGCCACCCTCACCACCACCGCGTCTGCCGCGCGTGGTAGAGCGCCTTGTCCAGCTCCGGCAGATAGGGGTGCCACATTCGCTCCCACTCCAGGCTCAGTGCTCCGTTGTAGCCGTCATGTTTAAGACAGGCGCGCAGCTCCTCCATTGGATACTCACCGTCACCCGGCATCACGTAGGTATAAGGATGGGTTCCGGTCGGCGAGGGTATGCTTACACTGTCTTTGACGTGCAGGTGGACGACATGATTGCGAATCGCCTTCCAAGTGTCCGTCGGAGTTTCGCCTCCTTTTTTCCACGTATGATGAGCGTCCCACAGGATACTGACCTGCGGAACCTTATTGATGAACCGGTGCAAACGTTCCGCATCGAGAAAGGAATCGTGCGTCTCCACCATCAAATCCACCGCCCAGTTGTTCTTAAATCGCTGCGCTTTCCACCAGGCCAGCGTATCCGCCGCCTCGGAGACCTCGTCTGCGTCACCCGTCTTGCCTCCGTCAAAAACCCTCAACCAGGGCACATTCGACTCGTCCGCCCACTTCACATAAAGTTCAAGCATCGAGCGATCAATGTCGTCGTGCCCGATCAACTTGAACGACGTGCCCATGGCGCACACCTTCACATGCCGTTGCTTCAAATGCGCCGCCAAACCGGCGGGCGTGCCGTAGTTCGTGGCGAACCACGCCGGCAGATCAGTCGTTGAGTTGAGCGTGCGGAGTTCGAGCGAGTGCAGGCCGTGGCGCGCCGCCAAAGCGATCGCACCGTCCAAATCGAGTTCCGGGCAACCAAGCGTCGAAAACGTGTGCAGCATCATGGGGTGATAGGGTTTGCTACTCACGATGCTGGCATTCCTCGAAACTTCACACAAGCCTCCATCGGTCCCCATCCCGAGATATACGCTGCATTTCTTGCGCTCACTTGGGCGTTGAGCAGCACGGCACGCCCGGGCAATCATACGCCTTCCCAATCACCCCTCATCCACCATGCCACGTCCCGTCACTTTGTTCACCGGCCAATGGGCCGATCTTCCCCTGGAAAAACTCGCCCCCCTCGCGCAGAAAATGGGCTACGACGGCCTCGAACTCGCCTGCTGGGGTGACCACTTCGACGTGGACGCTGCCGTTAACAGCAAGAAATACGTCCACCAAAAATGGGAGCTGCTCAAGGACCACGGTCTCTCCTGCCACGCGATTTCGAGTCACCTAGTGGGCCAGGCCGTCTGCGATCTCATAGACGCCCGCCACAAGGCCATCCTCCCGCCCGATGTCTGGGGCGACGGCGACCCCGAAGGCGTCCGCAAACGCGCCGCTCGCAAGATGGCGCTCACCGCCAAAGCCGCCCGCACGTTCTTCGACGCCCGCCCCGGCGCCGCCGCCCGCGCCGAGGCATTCCCCGCCGTCGTCAACGGCTTCACCGGCTCCTCCATCTGGCACTCCCTCTACGCCTTCCCGCCCACCTCCCAGGCGTATTACGATGCCGGATACGCCGACTTCGCCAAACGCTGGCTGCCCATTCTCGACGCCTTCGAAAAGGCCGACGTCAACTTCGCCCTCGAGGTCCACCCCACCGAGATCGCCTTCGACATCGCCTCCGCCCAGCGCGCCCTCGCCGCGGTCAAAAACCACCCCCGCTTCGGCTTCAACTACGACCCGTCCCACCTCGGCTACCAGGGCGTGGACTACGTGAAATTCATCCGCGTCTTCGCCGGCCGCATCTACCACGCCCACATGAAGGACGTCTGGTGGGGCCACGGCGACGGCACCGTCGGCGTCTTCGGCGGTCACACCAACTTCGGCGACGCCCGCCGCCATTGGGATTTTCGCTCCCTTGGCCACGGCGACATCAAGTTCGAGGACATCATCGTTGCCCTCAACGACACCGGCTACCGCGGCCCCCTCTCCGTCGAGTGGGAGGATATCCGCATGGATCGCGTCCACGGCGCCACCGAGGCCGCCGCCTTCGTCCGCAAACTCGACTTCCCCTCCAGCGCCCTCGCTTTCGACGCCGCCTTCGACAAAAAGAACCAGTGATTGGCTAACCACTGAGGTCACCGAGCGCCACGGAGAATACCGCCGGCCCCTCCTGCCTTAGCTCTCCGTGCTCTCCGTGGTTTAAAACTCCGAAACTTTCTCCTCATGATCCCAAATCGCAAACTCCGCTACGGCATGATCGGCGGCGGTCGCGGTGCCTTCATCGGCGCCGTCCACCGCATCGCCGCCCAGATGGATGGCCAGGCCGACCTCGTCGCCGGTGCCTTCTCCTCCGACCCCGCCCGCTCCGCCGCCTCCGGCGAGGACCTCTTCCTCGATTCCTCCCGCGTTTACGGCTCCTACGCCGCCATGGCCGCCGCCGAGGCGAAAATGCCCGCCGGCCAACGCCTCGACTTCGTCGTCATCGTCACGCCCAACCACCAGCACTTCCCGCCCGCGAAACTGTTCCTCGAGGCCGGCTTCAACGTCATCTGCGACAAACCCGTCACCTTCGACCTAAAAGAGGCGATCGCCCTCCAAAAGATCGTGCGCAAGACCCGCAAGGTTTTCGCCCTCACCCATAACTACACCGGCAACGTCATGGTGAAGCAGGCCCGCGACCTCGTTCGCACCGGCAAGCTCGGCACCATCCGCAAGGTCGTAGTCGAATATCCGCAAGGCTGGCTCTCCACCGCCCTCGAAAAAACCGACCAGAAACAAGCCGCCTGGCGCACCGACCCCAAACGCTCCGGCGCCGCCGGCTGCATGGGCGATATAGGCACCCACGCCGAAAATCTAGCCCGCTACATCACCGGCCTGCCCATCGAGGAACTCTGCGCCGACCTCACCACGTTTGTCCCCGGCCGTGCCCTCGACGACGACGGCAACGTCCTCCTCCGCTTCAAGGGCGGCGCCAAGGGCATCCTCCACTCCTCGCAGATCAGCGTCGGCGAGGAAAACGCCCTCAACATCCGCATCTACGGCGAGAAGGCCGGCCTCGAGTGGAAGCAGGAGCACCCCAACCAGCTTCTCGTCAAATACCCCGACAAACCCACCGAGATCTGGGGCCGCGGCAACGGCTACCTCACCTCCGCCGCCGCCAAGTCCGCCACCCGCATCCCCGCCGGCCACCCCGAGGGCTACCTAGAAGCCTTCGCCAACATCTACCGCGAGGCCTTCCGCGCCATCCGCGCCGAAGTATCCGGCAAAGCACTACCCAAGGACCTCGACTTCCCCACCATCGACGACGGCGTCGAGGGCATGGCCTTCATCGAAACCGTCGTCCGCAGCGCCAAACTCGGCGCCAAGTGGGTCAAGTTCCCGAAAGTTTAACCGGCTTTCCCGACGCTCGGCGCGCCGTGGGCGCCATCCTTACCGCCCATGCCGCGCCGCCCGCTCGTTCTCGTCGTCGCTCCCGACCCCGCCCTCGCGACCGGCATCGCCGCCCACCTGCGCGCCCGCGCCGAGGTCCGTTCCTGCGCCGACACCCTTCAGGCCGAGCCGATCCTGCGCGCCGAGCCCTTCGACGTGTTGATCTGCCGCGATGAACTCCCGGGTGAACCCGGAATCATGTTCCTTGCTCGCCACACCGAAGGCACGCCGTGGATGCGACGCATCCTGATCTGTTCGCCGCTCGAACCGGAACTCCTGCTGCACATCATAAACGAGGTGCGCGTCTTTCGCTGCGTCGTGGCGCCCTGCCCCGACCACGTGCTGCACCGCCACGTGGATCAAGCCATCGAGGAGGCCGTCTCCGCACACGGCCGTTTTCTGGCCGCCGCCCGAGAAGATCACCCCGTCCGCCTGCTCTCGGCCTGGATAAAACTTCTCCCGCGCCTCGCCCTGCTCACCGTTCTCACCTGCGGCGGCGTGTTCCTAGTCGGCGCCGCCACGCTCTTCGTGCTCTACCTCTTAAAATCCGTCCTCGGCATAGACATCTTCGCCGACGCCCACCTTTCCAGCCTCTGGCGCTGACCCGTATGCTCCGCAAAGTCGCTCAGCTCTGCCTGCTCGCCTTCGCCCTTTCAGTCCGTCTCCTCGCCGCCGACCTGCTTGAGGACTTGAAGGGTATCCCCGAGTCCAATCCTTACCGGCCCGTGTTGGTGCAATATGCCAGCCTGTCGCCCGAAGACCGCGCCGCCCTCGAAAACTGGGTATCGCCTACAGACGACACCACCCCGCTGCCCGTGCTCACCACCGAGCAAAAAGCCCTCGCCCGCGACCTAACGGCCGCCCTCGTCGCCACCACCTCCGCACCTCCCACCACCGCCGCCGACTGGGCTCCAGCAACCAACCCTGCGGACCCCGATAATCCTTTTGCGGCCCTGATCCCCACCGTCCGACCCTTCCGTAATCTATCCCGAATCGCCGCCAAAAACGCCGAAATCCAGTCGCCGTCCGAGGCCATCGAGACCTACGCCGCCATCGCCCAGCTCGGCCGCCAGCAACGCGCCGGCCCTTCACTCATCCAACAACTCACCGGCGTCGCCATCGAGGGCATCGCCCAGGCCGAGGCGGCCGAACGAATCGGCAATCTTTCTGCCGCTCAACTCCAACAACTTTCCGCCGCCTTCAATGGACTTCAAGCCGCCCCTTCCCTGACCGACTCCCTCAGCGGCGAGCGTGACCTTTTTTTCATACCCTTCATGAAGAAAACCGTCCTGCCCGGCCTCCGCGCCTTGTTGGACGAGGAAGCCGACCCCGCCTTGATCACCGCCCCGGCCGAATCCGAACGCACCTTCACTCGCGACCTCCGCCTCAGCGGCATGCTCGACCTCGGCGACGGCGAACGGCGCGTCCTCCTCGAAAACCTCGAAACCGGTGTCGTCCTCACATTGCTAGAAAACCGTGCTGTTGAAGGCATTATCCTCACCTCCATCGATTTCGAAAAACGCCTCGCCTACATACGCCACGAGGATCGCGAGGCCGTCATCCACCTTCAGTCCAAACACATCGTCGAGCGAAGCCGCGCCGCGCAAAAACTGCTCAAAATGTTTGATGATTTTAGCCTCAGCCCTGCTGCCAGAACGCGCTGGCTCGACGGTGCGCGCGCCCACTCAAAAGGTGCCGAGGGTTACGTCCGAAGTCTGATACATGAATACAACGTATCACTCGCCGTCCAAATCCTCCGCGCTCGGCAGGCCCGACCCATGCCCCTGGCCAAATCAGACGATGACACC
>JAIYBI010000057.1 GCA_027488595.1 Opitutaceae bacterium
CTGGGGCATCCCCGCCAAACGCCTCTTCGCCACCGTCTACGCTCCCAAGCCCGGCGACCCCTCCGAATTCGACCACGAGGCCGCCGCCATCTGGACCGAACTCTTCCGCGCCGAGGGCCTCGACCCCGCCCTCCACATCGTCCACGGCAACCGCAAGGACAACTTCTGGCAAATGGGCGACACCGGCCCGTGCGGCCCCTGCTCCGAGATCCATTTCAACCTTCTCCCCTCCGATGACGAGGCCGAGGGCCGCAAGGGCGTGAACTCCTCCAGCCCCCGCTGCATCGAAATCTGGAACCACGTCTTCATTCAGTTCAACGCCAACGCCGACGGCACCTTCTCCCCGCTCGCCGCAAAACACGTGGACACCGGCATGGGTTTCGAGCGCGTCGCCGGCATCCTCGCCACGACCAAGAACTGCACCGACTTCACGCCCGAGCCCTCCAACTACAACGCCGACGTCTTCGCCCCCCTCTTCGCCAAAGTCACCGAGCTCTCCGGCAAGACCTACACCGGCACCGTCCCCACCAAACGCGAAGGCCTCACCGAGCAGGAGAACATCGACATCGCCTTCCGCGTGCTTGCCGACCACGCGCGCACGATCAGCCTCTCCATCGCCGACGGCATCATGCCCGGCAACGAAGGCCGCAACTACGTCATCCGCCGCATCCTCCGCCGCGGCATCCTCTACGGAACCAAGCTCGGCCTCCGCGTCGGCTTCTTCGAACAACTCGTCACGCCGGTCGTCGAGAGCCTCGGCGACGTGTTCCCCGAGCTAAAAGAACGCCAGGACATCATCCGCCGCGTGATCAAGAGCGAGGAGGAGAGCTTTGGCCGCACCCTCGAGCGCGGGCTCGCCCTGTTCGAGAAATCCGTCGGTCCGGGGAGCGCACGCGTCCCGCGTGCCGAGTCGGGCGTCTCGCCCGACTCTCCGTCCAGCGTCTCCGCCGTCCCCGGCTCGGTCGCCTTCGAGCTCTACGACACCTACGGCTTCCCCCTCGACATGACCCAGCTGCTCGCCACCGAGCGCGGTCTCACCGTGGACACCGCCGAGTTCGAGCGCCTCATGGACCAGCAGCGCGCCCGCGGCCAGGCCTCCACCAAGAAAGTCATCGTCGTCGCCGCCACCGAGGGCGCCGAAGCCGCCGAGGCCAAGCCCACCCCGTTCATCGGCTACGTCATCGAAAAATCCCAATCCTACGCCGTCACCGTCACCGACGTCGTTGTGGCCGAGGCCGGCACTTTCCTCGTCTTCGACCAAACTCCCTTCTACGCCGAAATGGGCGGACAGCTCGGCGACTGCGGTGTGCTCTCGTTCAAGGGCGAAGCCATCCAGATCGGCGACACCATAAAGGACAAAGCCGGCCGCCACCTCCACCAGGTTTCCAACCTCGACGGCCACCTCCTCCCCACCGCTCCGCGCGGCTCCAAGCCAGTCTCCGAAGAGTTCGTGCATCACCTGCGCGGCCAGACCGTCGAGGCCGGCGTGAACATGATTCACCGCCGCGCCATCCAGCGCCACCACACCGCCACGCACTTGCTCCACTTCGCGCTGCGCCGCGTCATCGGCACCCACGTTCGCCAGGCCGGTTCGCTCAACGCCCCCGACCGCATGCGTTTCGACTTCGCCCACTTCGAGGCCGTCACGCCCGCCCAGCTCCACGAGATCGAGCACATCGTCAACTGGCGCATCCTCGATAATGCCGAGGTCAAAGGCTACGAGACCGACTTCGACGCCAAGCCCAAGGGCACCCTCGCCTTCTTCGGCGAGAAATACGGCAAACGCGTCCGCGTCGTGGACATCGGCGGCTACAGCCGCGAGCTCTGCGGCGGCACCCACACCAACACCACCGGCGAGATCGGCCTTTTCAAGATTGTCTCCGAAGGCGGTATCGCCGCCGGCACCCGCCGCATCGAAGCCGTCTGCGGCCAGGCCGCCTACGACTACGTCGCCGCCGAGCAGGCCCGCCTCCACGCCCTCGCCGCCCAAGTCGGCGCGCCGCTCTCCCAGCTCGAACAACGCTTCACGTCCCTCCTCGCCGAAAAAGCCGAGCAGGCCAAAAAACTCGCCGCCCTCGAACAAGCCGCCGCCGCCGCCCAGGCCGCCAAGCTCGTCGCCGGTGCGATCACCCGCGACGGCCTGCCCTTCATCTCCGCGCTCGTTGTCACCGACAGCCCCGAAACCCTGCGCAACCTCGGCGCAGAAGTCCTCGCCCAGCTCGGCGGCGAAGGCGTGGTGCAGCTCGGTGCCGTGATCGGCGACAAAGCCAGCGTCGTCGCCTTCTGTTCTCCCGCCGCGATCAAGTCCGGCAAAAACGCCGGCAAGATCATCCAGGCGCTGACGGCCCAGCTCGACGGCAAAGGCGGCGGCAAACCCGACCTCGCGATGGGTGGCGGCAAAAACCCCGCCAAACTCGCCGAAGTCATGGCTGGTTGATGTCGAGGGCTACCGCATCGGTTGCCCGCTTCCTCGACGACTGGCGCGACCAGCCCCCGCCCGCCTCTACCCGCGCCTTCGGTGACGCCTGGCTTGCATCCCGCCGCTCCCCCGCCGTCCGCGTGCCCAGCGCGGTCGTCCTCGGCGAATTCAACTACCTCCTCAATCCGCTCCACCCCGATTTCGCCCGCCTCACCTTCAGCCCGCCCGAGGCCTTCCACTTCGATCCGCGTTTTTAATACCTACGTCCCGTAGAAAACAGACTTCTTCAACGCGAAGTCGCCAAGAAGCCAGGAGCGCAAGGACCCGAAAGTGAAATCAAGCTTTGCGTATCTCCGCGCCTCTGCGCCTTTGCGTTAAAACTCTGAAATCCCGCTGCCGATGCGATAACCAACCCGTGCGGAAAACTTTCTCGTCCACGCGCAGGTTTTATCCGTGCCCACGCGTGAAAAACGTGGTTAATTACTACCCTTTCAACCCCAACCGAAACACTTACTTTTTATGGGACGCCAATGGCTTCACGCAAAACGCGCGGTCGTTAACAACCGCAAGGGTCAACTCGTCGGCAAACTGGTGAAGGAAATCACCGTCGCCGCCAAACTTGGCGGCGGCGACTTCGCCGCCAATGCCCGGCTCTTCGCCGCCATCGAAAAAGCCAAGAAAGCCTCCGTCACTCGCGATGTCATCGAGCGCGCCGTGCACAAGGGCGCCGGCACCGGCGGCGAGAAGATTGATATCTCCGCCATCACTTTCGAGGGCTACGCCCCGCACAAGGTTCCCGTCGTCGTCGAGTGCTACACCGACAACGTCCAGCGCCTCGCCCCAGAGATGCGCGTGCTCTTCAAAAAGGGCATCCTCGGCACCACCGGCTCCAACAAGTTCCTCTTCGATCATCTCGGCATCGTCGAGGCCCACACCCCCGCCGCCGCCCCCGATCTCGAGGCCGCCGCCATCGAGGCCGGCGCGAACGACTTCGCTCCGCTCACCCACGAGGAGAACGACGACATCCCCGCCGAGGGTGTAAGCGGCGCGCGTTTCCTCTGCGATCTCACCGCCATTCACGCAGTCTCCGAATGGCTAAAGGCCAACGGTTGGACGGTCATCACCTCCGAGATGGGCTACATCGCCAAAAACTATCCCGAACTCAGCGAGGAACACCGCGCCGATGTCGGCGAGTTTCTCCACGCCCTTGAGGACAACGACGACGTGCAACGCGTCTGGGCCGCGTTGAAGTAACGCGCCCCCCATGACCCTAAGCCTCCCCTCGCGCCGCGTGGTCCTGATCGCCGGCACCGTGCTGCTCGCCATCACCATCGCGGTCGGCGCCCCTTGGCTCAGTCCGACGCGCGGAGTGGAACGGGCCTGGGCCGGTTCGCTGGCGGCGCTGGCGGACAACAAGCTCGACGATTTCGCGACGTATCTGGATCCCAACTACCACGATGGTTTTGGCCTGGATCGCGAGGGCGCGCTCACGCTGGCCAAGTCCATTCGCGGTCACTTCATCCTCTGCACCATCACCCGTGAGGGAGCTGAGCTCGTGCTCGACCCGAGCAAACAAAGCGCGACCTCGCGCGCCATCATCCGGCTCGGCGGTCAGGGCTCGCCTGTGGCGAGCGCCGCCATCCAGGCCTCGGCCTCCAGCAACACCCCGACTCTCTTTCGCTGGCGGCGCGGCTCCTGGAAACCATGGGACTGGAAACTGATCGCGGTGGACAACACCGACGCCGCTCGCGGCCTCTCGCAACTCCAGCGCGAGCTGGGCTCCTTCGGCGCAGGCCTGCCGTAAACCAGCCGTTCGAAAGGTAGGGTGGGCACCGCTGGGTCCGACGCGTCTCAGTGGCAAATACCGGAGAGGCATGGCGGCGGACCCAGCGGCCCCGCCCTATCATAAGTCTCATCCCATTGTATAAATGGTTTCCACGCTCAGCGCCGCCCGCGCGGCAGCAGCAGCGCCACGATTACCCCGGTTGCGAAGCCCCCGGCGTGCGCCCACTCCGCCAACCAGACGTGCCGAAACATCGCACTAAACTTATTGGGATGGGCATTAGGTATTGCCTCCTTGGTTTAGCTGTAAGGATTCACACGAGGCGAAATCGTTCCCCCTTTTCACCCCGACCTGATGACCCCATCCGGCCTATTTCTTATCCCGCTCATTCTAGTCCCCTTTGTCGCCCTGCCCGGCCTGGGGGCGTCCACGCTTGCCGACCCTTGGGTTGAAGCCCGCAACTTGAATTTCTCCGCCGCCGCCGAGAGCCTTGAGCACTTGCACCGGGCCACCCCGGACGATGCACGTGTAACCGTCGCGTTGGCCGCGGCCTTGCTCGCCCGTCAGCCCCGGACCGAGGGCAATATCATCGAAGCTCGTGCCCTGCTGGAACGCGCCGCCCGGCTGACAAACGCAGCCGCCACCCCTGCGGATGCCGACCAACGCATCCTCGCCGCCTACCTCGTCGCGCGCATAGACCACGATCACTTTGAAACCCCGCGCCTAGACTCCGCCCGCTCGGGCTACGAGTCCCTGCGCCTCGCCCACCCCGGCCACCCGCTTGCGGATCAAGCCGCCTTGCAACTCGGCTACATCCTCGCCTATCAGACTCCGGGGCTCGCCGCCCCCGACGCCGTCGCGCCCCTCGAGGCCCTGCTCGCTTCCGTTCAATCCGCGAACGCGCGCCGCGAACTCCATCTCCTGCTCGCCCGCCTGCACGTTCGCACACTCCGAAATGACGCCGCCGCCCTGCCCCATTTCCAGGCCGCCCGCGGCCTCTGCTCTCTGGCGAACAATCGCGACAGCGAACTCGATCTAATGATCGGAACCCTCGCGGCCCGCCTCGGCCAAGGGTCGCTCGCCGCCCGGCACTACCTCGCCTTCGCCGACGCCAACCCGCAGGAGGTGCGCGCCCAGACCGCCCGCCGTCTCGCGGCCGAGGCCCTCGCCTCCGCCGCCCCCGCCCCGCCATGAAGCGCCCCGCGTTCCTCTCCTCCGTTCCCTACCTGGTGCTGGGCCTGGTTTTCGCCTGGTCGTTCTGGCATGTCGCAAGCACCCGCCGCGCCGGGAACGAACCGGGCAAGGTGACCCTGCGCATCGGCCATTGGTTGCTCCACGCCGGGATGCGGGAGTCTTTCGACCTGGCCATCGCGGACTACCAAAAACTCCATCCCGATGTATCCATTGAACAGATACCGGTGCCGATCCGTGCCTATTCCATGTGGCTGCGCACCCGCCTCGTCGGCGAGACCGCCCCCGATATCACCGGCCTCTCCGCCGTCGGCGAGGAGACCGCCGGACGTTACTACCTCCCGCTCGACGCCTATCTCAGCCAGCCCAACCCCTACAACGCCGGCACTCCGCTGGAGGGTGTCCCCTGGCGCGACACGTTTGTGGATGGTCTCGACTCCGTGCGCCAGTTGCTCGGTCCGATCTCCGGCGAGCTCTACGGGGTGAATCTCCAGATCAACACCCTGCGGCTCTTTTATAACCGCAACCTGCTTCGCGCCGTGACGGGTAGCGACACGCCGCCCGCCACTTTTGCCCAGCTTCGCGCCCTCGGCGACCAAATCGCCGCCTACAACGTCCGGACCGGCGCCAGGCTCGTGCCCATCGCCTCGTGCGGCCCCTACTCGCGCTACTTGTTCAATACCCTCGTCCCGTCCCAAACCCAGCGTTTCGCGGTCAACTCCAGTCCTTCGCTCAACCTCAACGTCTCGCAGCAGGATATGGCCACCGCCTTCCTCCGCGGGGAGTGGTCCTATGCCACCCCGGCGTTTCGCAGCGGGCTGGAGTTGATGCGCGAGGTCACCGCGCTCATGCCGCCCGGCTTCTCCCAACTGGAGCGTGACGACGCTATCTTCGCCTACTTGCAGCAGCAGGCCGTCATGTTCTGCGCCGGGAGTTGGGACTATGGAGTGCTGGTGCGCGACGGCCCTTTCCCGACCGGGATCACCAGCCTGCCATTGCCTGACCGGCAGGATCCGAAGTATGGCAGCTTCGTCCTCGGAGCTATCTCCGAAGCCGCCGGCAGCCCCGAGGCCATCCTCGGCATCACCCGCACCAGCCGCCATCCCGAGGTCGCGCTGGATTTCCTGCACTTTCTCTCCAGCCGCCGCATCGCCACGATTTTTTCCCGCGAGAGCCACCGCATCGCCGCCATCGTCGGCACCCCCGCTCCGCCCGATGCACCCGAGCTCGCACCGGTCCTCGGCGGCGAGGTCAACGGCTTCGCGGTGGATTTCTTCTACCTCGCCGGCGGCAATACCAGCCGGGCCTTCCAGAACAATCTCCACCTCGCCCTTGGCCCCAAGGGAGACCTCGACGCCTTTATTCGCGCCGTTGAAACCGCCCTGCCCGATACGCTTCGCCGCGACTTGGGCCAGATGGCCATCGGGCAGCAACGCGAGATCCGCCGCCTCGACGCCCAGCTCGCCTTTGCCCTCACCCGCCCCGACCCGCAGCCGTCGGAGTGGAGCCGCCTCGCCGAGGCCCAGAGCATCCGCCAACAGGAGCGCCTCCCTCTCGTGCAGGAGTTTTTTCCCTGAGCCCCGGCGTGTTCTTCGCCATCGCCCCCAACCCTCAGCCCACCCCAACACCCCGTGGCCCTTCCTATTTCCCGCCAAAAGGCTCTTCGCGAATGGAAGCTCTACTTCTTCATTCTGCCGTCGCTGCTGTTCATCGGGGTCTTCTCCTACTTCCCCGCCGGCAGCGCGATCTACCACAGTTTCTTCGACTGGCAGGGTGGTGACAACAAGCAGCTCATCGGCTTCGCCAACTTCTCCCGCGCGCTGCACGATCCGGTGCTCTGGGGCTCCTTCGGCACCGTCTCGGTGCTCATCGTTTTTAATCTCTTCAAGATGATCCCCGCCATCCTCATGGCCGTGCTCATCCACCGGCTCAGAAACGACCGCGCCCAATACGGCTACCGCGTCCTTCTCGTCGTGCCCATGATCGTGCCCGGGCTGGTGACGCTTTTCATCTGGAAGTTTTTCTTCGATCCCAATCTCGGCGTGCTGAACAACGTCCTCGATTTTACCGGCCTCAAAACCGTGCTCGTCCACCTCGATCAATTCTTCGGCTGGGATGTGTTTTTCTCCAACGCCCCCATCGGCTGGCTCTCGCAACCGGCCTTGATCCTGCCTTCGCTTTTTCTCTGGGGCTTCCCGTGGATCGGCGCGGTCGGCGTGCTCATCTACCTCGCCGGCCTGCAATCCATCGGCCAGGAGGTTTACGAGGCCGCCGAACTCGAAGGCGTCGGCCCGTTTCAAAAATTTCTCTACATCGAGCTGCCACTCATCCTCACCCAGGTGCGCCTGTCCCTCGTGTTGTTGATCATCGGCACGTTGAAGGACTACGGCCTGCAACTCGTGCTCCTCGGCGATACCGGCGGCCCCGGAGGACGCGGCATGGTGCCCGGACTCTGGATGTATAACCGCGCCTTCATCGCCGGCGAGTTTGGCTACGCCTGCGCCATCGGAATGGTGTTGTTCCTGTTCATCCTCGGCCTGACCTACCTCAACAACAAATACGTGAGGGTGGACAAATGAGCGCCACTTTCAACGACGCCGTCGGCTCCCGCCGCCATCGCGACTGGCCCAAGCATCTCGTGCTGATCGCCATCCTTTGCATCGAGTTGTTTCCGCTTTACATGATGCTCCAGGTCTCGCTGAAGGACAACGCGAGCTTCATTCAAAACCCGTGGCTCCCCCAGCCGCCTTATGCAGTCACCGAAGTGCGCCGCGCGCCTGCCGCTGGCCAGCCCGACATTACCAACATCCGCACCGCCACCTGGACTGAGGTCCTGCACGGCATCACCCCCTCCACTATTCCCGACCCCGCGCTGATCTCGGCGGAGAAACATTTCGACCTCGGCGTCTATCGCGTCGGCAACCTCGCGCAGGGCGTCAAAATCATCGGCCCCTACGTCGCCAATACCCTCTTCGTCGCTCTCTCCGGCACCTTCCTCTCACTGAGTCTGGCCATCTTCGGCGCGTATTTCTTCGCCCGATACAGGATGCCCTTCGCCGGCGTGCTTTGGGGCGCCTTCATGTTGCTCATGCTGCTCCCCGGCGTGGCCAACATCGTCCCGCTCTTCACCCTTTTAAAAGACCTCAGCTTGCTCAACACGCTCTCCGCCCTCATCATTGTTGGCATCGCCGGCGGGCAGGTGTTTAACATTTTTGTCCTGCGCAATTTCATCGAGGACTTGCCCAAGGACCTTTTCGAGGCCGCCGAGATGGACGGCGCCAGCCACCTCCAGCAGATCAAAACCGTCGTGCTCCCGCTCGCCGCGCCCATCATCGGCACCCTCGCCATCCTCGCCTTCCTCGGCAAGTGGAACGATTTTCTCCTGCCGCTCATCGTGCTGCGCGACAAAGAGCTTTTCACCCTCGGCGTCGGTCTCATCTACCTCGACGGCGAATACGTGAAACAATGGGGCCAGATCATGGCCGCCTACTTCATCGCCTCGATCCCGCTCATCATCATTTTCCTCTTCTGCATGCGCCTTTTCGTTCGCGGCCTATCCGCCGGCGCGGTTAAGGGTTAGTCGTTCACCTTTCTCCCCTGCCAGATGAATCCCCGGCGGATCCACAGTCTCGTCTTCTGACTCGGCTTCACCGCATTCCTCGTCACGGGCCTCGGCGGCTGCAAACCCTCGGCCGGTGTGCGACCGCTCCTCCCCACTCTGTGGGGATCCACCTTGTCGTAGACTTTGGCGCGGACTTGAGGCGTGAGCACTAGGCGCGCTGCTCGCTGTTCGATCAGTCCCTCCGGCGCCGAACCCTGGTTGCCGCGACCACCACCGAAATCAGCATCGCAGGTCCATCTCGCCATACCCTCAGCGCCCCGCCCGGAGTGTGCCGCCAAGCC
>JAIYBI010000280.1 GCA_027488595.1 Opitutaceae bacterium
CCCGGCCGGAGCCGCCCTCACCACCACCTACACCTATTACGAAAACGCCGCCACCGACGGCCCCAATTACGCCCATCTCAAAACCCGCCAAGACCCCAACGGCTACTGGGAACGCTACACCTACGATTCTGGCGGGCGCATCGCCACCGTAGCCAGCCCTCACCTCACCGCCCCCATAACCGCCGCCGACTCAGCTTGCCGCGTCGTGAGCACCGACCGCACGCCGCTCCTCGATGCCGACGGCGATACCCTGCCCGAGCCCCGCACTACCACAATCGAAAGCCTCCTCGGCGTCGAAACCACCCGCACCTACGAGATCGAGTGGACCGCCCCCGTCACCTTTAGCACCGATTCCTGCACCCGCACTACCACCGTCCGCACCACCGCGCCCGGTATCGCGTGGGATTCCACCTCAAACACCCTCACGACCGAGACCCTGCGCTACGCCACCGGCCCCTTCGCCGGCCGCCTCCGCCGCGAACTCCGACCTGACGGCACCGCCACCCTCGTTATCTACGCCCTCGACGCCACCAGCGGCGACCTCACTACCACCACGGCTACCGGCCTGCCCAACGCCGCCTGCGACGCCATCACCGCCGGTGAGCAAACCGTCACTGTCACCAACTCCGCCGGGCACATCATCTCTTCCGACCTCGTTCGCATTGACGCTACTCCCGCCAACCTCCTTCTCGAAAGCTGGCTCGTCACCGAGTTCGACTCCCTTGGCCGTCCTACCCGCACCGATTATACCGACGGCACCTACAGCACCCGCACCTACGCCTGCTGCGGCCTGTCCTCCGAGCGTGACCGCCAGGGCAACACCACCAGCTACACCTACGACGACCTCGGTCGCCGCGAAACCCAGACCAGCAACGGCATCACCCTCAAAACCACGCGCAACGCCGCCGATAACACCCGCCGTGTCGTCCGTTACCCCGCCGCCACGCCCGCCGCGGCCCTCACCGTATCCGAAACCGACTACGACCTCGCCGGACGCCTCACCGCCACCCGCGATCCGCTCGGTCGTCAGACCACCATCACCGAGACCTTCGCGCCCTCCACAGGCGAGACCACTGTCCTCCAAACCCTCCCGCCCGTCTCAGGGCAGGCCGCCACCATTCAAACCATCACCGCCCCCGATGGCCGCACCCTCCGCCGCACGGGCACCGCCACCGCGCCCGTCCGCTACGACTACGGAATCACCGCCCTCACCGGCCTCGCCGATCTCCCCGATGCCAACGCGCTGAACTACCCAGCCGGCACTCCCTTCACCACCACCCAGGAGATCAAACTCGACGCCACCGGAGCCGACACCCTCGAAATCACCACCTCCTACACCGATCCCCTCGGCAATGCCGTCAAAATCCTTTATGCGGGCAGCGCCTCCCCCGCCATCATCACCCGCTACGACGCCTCCGGTCGCCCCCTCCGCCAAACTGACCCAGACGGCGTGCAAACCCTCACCACCTACTCCGACGCCCTCGGCACCGCCACCACCACCGCGCTTGATCTTATCCCCGCCGGCGAATCCACCCGCAACGGCACGATAGACGAATCCGGCACAGATCGTATCACCCGCACCACTACGACCTACACCACCCGAGACGCCATCCCCATCCGCCGCACCACCACCGAAATCTGGGAAACCTCCAGCTCCGCCGCCCCCACCACCGTTAGCACTACCGACGCCACCCTCGACGGCCTGCGCACTTGGCAAACCACCCGAGGCCTGACCACAACCCAAGTCATCACCCCCGGCGAAAACGGCGCCCGCGCCGAAGTCACCACCAACGCCGACGGCACCGTTCAGACCCGCACCTATACTACCGGCCGCCTCACCGCCGAGACCATCACGCACCCCGCGCTCGGCACCCTCGCCAGCCTCACCCGCGATTACGACGACTACGGCCGCCTCTGGCACCTCTACGCCTCCACTGGCACCACGACCTACACCTACTTCGACGACGACCAACTTAAAACTGTCACCACCCCCGACCCCGACACCACTCGCACCGGCCCCGGCTACGACCCCCAGACCACCACCTACCACGACGACGACAACGACGGCCTTATCGAGCGCGTGACCCTCCCCGACGCCACCGAGACCACCACCACCTACTGGCCCACCGGCCAAGTGAAACAAACCTCCGGTAGCCGCACCTACCCCCAAGCCTACACCTACGATCCCCAAGGCCGCGTCAAAACTCTCACCACTTGGCAAAACTTTTCCTCCTCCGCCGGTGCAGCAGTCACCACCTGGAACTACCACCCCCAGCGCGGCTGGCTCGCCAGCAAACGCGACAACAACGATAAAGGTGCCGACTACGACTACTGGCCCTCCGGCCGCCTCAAGACCCGCGACTGGGCGCGCACCCTTCCGTCAACCACCACGCGTCTTCGCACGAGCTACACCTACAATTCCGCCGGCGACCTCGAAACCGTTACCTACAACGACGACGCCACCGCATTCCCCACACCGCCCGTCGCCCACAACTACGACCGCCTCGGCCGCCTCGAAACCACCACCGACGCCGCCGGCTTGCTAACCCGCACCTACGACCCCGCCTCCGGCCAACTCGCCGGCGAAGCCTACACGGGAACTGGCCTGCTCTCCGGCCGCGCCATCGCGCGCTCATTCAACACCAAGCAACGTCTGCAAAGCCTAGCGACCAACACCGGCTACGGCGTCGCTTACGATTACGATGACGTCGGTCGCCTCAGTTCATTGAGCGAAGGTTTCCACCTCGCCAAATACGGCTACAAGCCCAACGTCGGCAGCGTGGAGACCGTCACCATCAAGCGCGCGGGCGTAGAGCGAGTGCGCCACCAGCGCACAACGGATAACCTCGGGCGCATAAGCCAGGTCAAGACCACCACCGGCGCATCCATCCCCGTGCAGCGCGGCTACACCTTTAACGACGCCAATCAACGCACCCAAATCGCCCACGAAGACACCCGCCGCTGGGCCTACGATTACGACGATCTCGGGCAGGTGACTTCCGCCCAGAAACGTCTCGCCAACGACACCACGCCCCTCCCTGGCTACACCTTTGGCTACACCTTCGACGACATCGGTAACCGCGTTACGAGCACCACAAATAGCCGGACAACTAGCTACGCTCCAAACCCTCTTAACCAATACGACAACCGCACCATTCCCGGTGCCTTCGACGTGCGCGGCGAGGCACTCACAACCGCTACGGTGACGGTGAACACCGAGTCCACGATCCGCTCCGGCAAAGATTTTTACCGTGAGGTGACGGCCGCGAACGGCAGCTCGTCGGTCAACGCAAGCATCGCTGTCAGCGCCACCGAGTCCGGCCAGACCGTGAACGAGACTCGCAGTGCATTCCTAGCGCAGACGCCCGAAAGCTACACCCACGACCTCGACGGCAACCTTAAGCAAGACGGCCAATGGGTTTACACGTGGAATGCCGACAATCGCCTGGTGGCAATGGAGACGCGTTCCGATGTAGCGCAGGCCTCCGGCCTACCCCGCCAAAGCCTCGAATACACCTACGACACCACAGGTCGTCGCATCCGTAACGTAGAAAAATCGTGGAATTCTTCCACAAACGAATGGGTCATCACCTCCGATTTACGCTACCTATACAACGGCTGGTGCCTGCTAACGGAATTAGAGGCTACCAATAACAACACCCCCGTTCAATCGCACGTCTGGGGCTTAGATGTGTCGGAAACGATGCAAGGCGCAGCCGGAGCGGGTGGCCTGCTTTGGACAAACACGGTCACCCACACTTTCGCCGCGTGCGCCGACGCTAACGCAAACATAGTTTCCTATATTAATACAGCCACGCTGACAGTGGCCGGCCGAACCGACTACGCACCCTTTGGTGAGATCATTCAACAAACCGGGGTGGCAAAAGAGCTAAGCTTTGGATTTTCTTCATGCTATACAGACAATAAAACGGGGAATATCATGTATATTCTTCGGCCCTACGATCCAATCATCGGACGTTTTTTATGTAGCGACCCAATCGGCGAGTCGGGCGGCATTAA
>JAIYBI010000381.1 GCA_027488595.1 Opitutaceae bacterium
AACGAGGCCATCCTGCTCGAGCGTTTTGCATCCGCGAGCATCGGTAAACAGTCCATTTTGCTGGTGGTTACCGGGGCGGAGAAACTCAGTCATGAACAACAGGACATGCTGGCCGGATTTTTCTCCACAAAGTCCACCGGCCCCTTCGCGGTTTTTGTCGGCCGTATACGCCTCGTGCTTTGCGCCAGCGCATCTTTGAACGACCTCGCCGAAACGGGCGAGTTCAACGAACTCCTTCTCATGCGCGCCGGTGCGATGTTTCTCCAGGTGCCGGCCCTCTCGCAACGCGTGGAAGACCTGCCCGCAATCGCCCGAGCCATAATCCGCCGCCTCGGCGCGGGCGTCGCGACGATTGACGACGCCGCCTGCCACTTGATTGAACATCAGCCTTGGCCCGGCGACTACATGCAGCTCCATCGGACCATCGAGTTGGCTTTGCGGCTCGCCGGAGGCAAAAACGTCAAAGCTGAAAACCTCTCGGCCGCGGCGGCTTTGGAAACCGTATTCACCGATCCGCTCTACCACGAATTGCTGCCCGAAAAGGTAGCCTCAGCGAATCGGAAGTAGCGTCTCAGAGCAGGGCGCGGTCGCGAAGTCATTGAGGTTCGCCGCATCGCTCAATTCCTCAGAAACAGACGTTTTCCGTTTGTTTTTGGCCCTGTCGCCAGCGAATGTATCTCCATGTTGGCACGTTCCCCCCAAGCCGCTTTTCAGCGGCTCTTCGATCAAGTCGGTCCCGTGGATCAGGTTGGTATTGACGAGCGCGTTGCAAAATACGGCACGCGTTCGATCAAAAAAGCCGCCAAGCTCTGGGGCCTCAAAACCGCCGTCTCCATGGTGGATCTCACCACCCTCGAGGGCAAAGACACCCCCGGCAAGGTCGCCTCGCTCTGCCAAAAGGCCCTCCGCCCGCACGACGACCCCGCCATCCCGCAGGTGGCAGCCGTGTGCGTTTACCCCGCCATGGTGCGCCACGCCCGCCGCGCCTTGGGCAGCGATACCGCCGTGCGCATCGCCTCCGTCGCCACCGCATTTCCCAGCGGACAGGCCCCGCTCAAAACCCGCCTCGCTGAGGTCAAGGCCGCCGTCGCCGACGGCGCCGACGAAATTGACATGGTCATCAACCGCGGCGCCTTCCTCGCCGGCGAATTCGGCCTCATGCAGGACGAGATCTCCGCCGTCGTCCAGGCCTGCGGCTCCGCCACGCTCAAGGTCATCCTCGAGGTCAGCGAGCTCGAGACCTACGACAACATCCGCGCCGCCTCCTTCCTCGCCATGCGCGTCATCCGCCCCGGCGATTTCATCAAGACCAGCACGGGCAAAACCTCGCTCAACGCCACCCTCGGCAACAACCAGGTCATGCTCGAGGCCATCCGTGATTTCTACCTCGATACCGGCATCCCGATCGCGATGAAACCCGCCGGCGGCATCCGCACCGCCAAGCAGTCGCTCACCTTCCTTATCGCCGTCAAAGAGACCCTCGGCGATGCCTGGCTCAACAACTCCCGCTACCGCTTCGGAGCCAGCTCCCTGCTCAACGACCTCCTCCGCCAGCTCGAAAAGGAAAGCACCGGCGCTTACCAGGCCCCTTACTATTTCAGCGAGGCCGCCGAAAGCTACTGAGTCTTTAACCACGAATGGACACGAACAGACACGAATCTGAAGACTGCATCCTGCACCGTGATTTGGTGTTCAGAATCGTGGGGTGCGCTTTCGAAGTGGTGAAAGACGTCGGCCATGGGTTGCACGAGAAGCCTTACGAAAATGCCTTGGTGCTAGCCTTTCAAGATGCCGGGTTATCAGTCGAGCAGCAGGTCGCCTTCCCTATACTTTTTAAAGGGCGCACGGTTGGGGAATACGTTCCCGACCTCATCGCAGACGGTGCGGTGATCATTGATGCCAAGGTGATTGAACGGATCACAGATCACGAGCGTGGACAGATGCTGAATTATTTGCGCATCACCAGTCTGAGGGTGGGCCTCATCATCAATTTCAAACGAGCCAAACTGGAATGGGAGCGGATCGTTCTCTGATCCCATTCGTGTGAATTTGTGTCCATTCGTGGTTAACCTTTCTCTTCGCCTCCTCCCATGCCTGCTTTGACCGCCGCCAAAAAATCGCCCCGCACCGCCGCCCGCCCCAGCCGTCCCGCGCCCGAGCTCATCTTCGGCGACCTCTGGGAATTCGATCCCGCGCCCGAAACCGCCGACCCCAAGCTCAAACCGCGCTACGATCTCTTCATCAACGGCCAGTTCGTCGCACCCAAGGGCGGCAAATACTTCGACTCCATCAATCCCGCCAACGAGCAAAAGCTCGCCGAGATCGCCCTCGCCTCTCCCGCTGACGTGGACGCCGCCTACGCCGCCGCCCAGCGCGCCTACGAGGGCGTCTGGGGCAAGATGCCCGGCCGCGAGCGTGCCAAATACCTCTTTCGCATCGCCCGCCTCCTCCAGGACCGCGCCCGCGAGTTCGCCGTCGCCGAGACCCTCGACGGCGGCAAGCCCATCAAGGAATCACGCGACTTCGACGTGCCCATGGCCGCCGCGCATTTCTTTTACCACGCCGGCTGGGCCGATAAACTCGATTACGTTGCACCCGGCCGGAAAGTCGCCCCCCTCGGCGTAGTGGGCCAGGTGATACCGTGGAATTTCCCGCTGCTCATGTGCGCGTGGAAACTCGCCCCCGCCCTCGCCATGGGCAACACCGTCGTCCTCAAACCCGCCGAGACCACCTCGATCACCGCGCTGAAGCTCGCCGAGATTTTCCAGGATGCCGGCCTGCCCCCCGGCGTGGTCAATTTCGTCACCGGTGCCGGCGAGGTCGGCGCCGCCGTGATGAACCACCCCACCCCCGCCAAGATCGCCTTCACCGGCTCCACCGAGGTCGGCAAAATCATCATGCGCCACCTCGCCGGCGCCGATAAAAAGATGACCATGGAGCTCGGCGGCAAGGCGGCCAACATCGTGTTCGACGACGCTCCGCTCGACCAGGCTGTCGAGGGCATCGTCAACGGCATCTTCTTCAACCAGGGCCACGTCTGCTGCGCCGGCTCGCGCCTGCTCGTCCAGGAAAGCGTCGCCGAAAAGGTCCTCGCGAAACTCAAGAACCGCATTCGCAGCCTCCGCGTCGGCGACCCGATGGACAAGAATACCGACATCGGCGCTATCAACTCCCGCGAGCAACTCGACCGCATCACCAAGCTCGTCGCCATCGGCGTCAAGGAGGGCAACGAGATGTTCCAGCCCGCCCGCAAACTGCCCGCCAAGGGTTTCTATTTCCGCCCGACGATTTTCTCCGGCGTGAGCATGAGCAGCCACATCGCCCGCGAGGAGATTTTCGGCCCCGTGCTTTCCGTGCTCACCTTCCGCACCGTGGACGAGGCGATCGAGAAGGCCAACAACACCGCCTACGGCCTCAGCGCCGGCGTCTGGACCGACAAGGGTTCGCGCATCCTCAAGATGTCCACCGAGCTCAAGGCGGGAGTCGTCTGGGCCAACACCTACAACAAATTCGATCCGACGTCACCGTTCGGCGGATACAAAGAAAGCGGCTTCGGCCGCGAGGGCGGCCGCCAG